>CALPLN020000036.1 GCA_943324415.2 Sediminibacterium ginsengisoli
AGTTTAGCCAAAACAGTTTTTGGTTTACAGTTCCCCAATCCAGTGGGACTAGGTGCAGGATTTGATAAAAACGCTGAACATTTAGATGCATTAGAGATGCTAGGATTTGGCTTTGTTGAAATTGGCACAGTCACCCCTAAACCACAGGCAGGTAATGTAAAACCAAGATTGTTTAGAATCCCCGATCAAAAAGCGTTGATCAATCGCATGGGTTTTAACAACGATGGTGTTGAGCGCATTGCCAATAGATTGAAAGAAAGAAAATCAACAACAAATTCAACTTTAATTATTGGCGGTAATATTGGCAAAAATAAAGTCACCGAAAACCAGGATGCTTGGAAAGATTATTGTACCAATTTTATTGGACTAGAGGAAGTGGTGGATTATTTTGTGGTGAATGTGAGTTCTCCCAACACACCCGGCCTGCGTGAATTACAAGAAAAAGAAGCATTGAGAAAAATATTTTCTGAACTACAGCTACTGAATAAAAATAACAAACCCATTCTATTAAAAATCGCACCCGATTTAGAAACAAGTGCATTGGATGATATCATTGCATTGACATCGGAAGTGAAAATAGATGGATTGGTGTCAAGTAATACAACTTTAGATCGTAGTCTTCTAAATTCAATGAATTCAGCACGTGCAAAAATCATTGGCCCAGGTGGACTAAGTGGTCAGCCATTACTTAGCAAATCAAATCAAGTTTTAGACTACCTCTACAAAGGGATTGGAGATCGACTTCCAATTATCGCAAGTGGTGGTATTTTTAAACCCGAAGATGCGAAGGCAAAATTGGATGCAGGTGCAAGTCTAGTGCAAGTTTGGACTGGATTTATTTATGAAGGACCTGCCATTGTAAAAAATATATTGCAAGGGATCAAAAAGTAAAATGTGAAGGGGTCGTCATTGCCCTAATATCCAATATTTTGAACTGCTAAAGACTGACTCTGAAGCTTCCAAAAATACCGAATGAGGAGGGTGTTGCAGTTTGTAATTGTGTATCGCTTAATCGCCAAACAAAATCAATTCTAAAAAACTTTGCAATATTCTCTATGCCTGTGCCAATTTCTGCATAGGGCTTAGATTTTAGTGAATTGAAGGGATGCCTCCCAATAAAATTTAATTGTTGATTCTCCGTTGACAATCCCCCTACTACAGCCTTCGCACTCCAAAATTGTCTCCATTTTGTTTTTTTCAATAAGGGCAGATATCTTAAAATTCCCTTCCCAATTTTATGTTCGATATTCATACCTATAAATTCATCGCTGATAAATTCATATCGTTGCATTAAATTAAATGCATACTTATTGTAATAGCTCATTTCATTACCCGGCATGATATCTAAAAATGGATAGCTTGTTTTACCCCAGGTCTTTCCTGCAAACACACTATAATAAATATTTCCAAAAGGTGTGATGGGCAAATAGTCATTCACACTAAAATTTAGTTTTTGATACTTATTCGGAGTACCTAGTACACCTTCTAATGCTTTAGTGTACTTAAGCTCCACCACAGGATACAAGCTTCCAAAACCATATCGAGAAAAATTACTTTCTAAATAACGTTCTTGATACGCGAACCTCAAACCAACACTTGCCTCTACCGCATGCATCCAATCTCCACCCCCAATATTGGTATTGTATATCCTAGGCAAATTCAACAATGGATCGTACTGCTTTTCAGCCAAGCCCCAGGTAAGCTGGAATCCTTTATTATTCTCATGAAAGAATTCAACTTTCTTTTGAGTCAATTGTAAAAATTTGAATGGAATATTAGGCCTTCTCAAAGCGGTACCAAATAAATTATCATTGTTGATCTGATCAAAATATTCTTGCCCGAATTCTAAATCAGAATGATATTCTGCCTTGATATAGCTTAAAGGACTTTGCTTGAATTGATACATTGCCCCTAATTCACCTTTTGATTTTTGATCTCTAAATCCATAAGCGCCATATCCGTAAAAATTCCAGTGTTTACTAAATCCCTTGTTGGTGGCTATATCTGCCCTCAACCTCAACCCCTCCCATTGATCCGCGCTAATCACATTGAACCAAGGACCCAATGTAAGGTTCCCCACTTCCTTAATGCCTTTAACCAAGAACTCGGCAGATTGCTTATAAAATAAAAATGTTTTGTTTTTATTCAAGGTATCTAATAATGTATATACAGCCTGTTCTGTCTTCGCCAATGGCTCATGACGCATTTGTTGCCATGCAGCTTCATTATTGTTATTGCTATTGGGTAAAAGCCTGATCTCTGGATTTTTCACTGTACTATTTAAGATAGCATCAATTTTACTGTCGTTGATTTTAACCGATCTGTAGGTGGTTGTTTTGCGTCCTTTAATCCCTAGTTTATCTTTTCCTCCTGGAGCGAAATCTGCCACGAAACGATCTTTGGCTAAAAACCAAATTGAATCATTGACTAATGTATATTCCTGAATTAGGGTGAGTGCTTGCAAGAAATTGATGTCTGCAAAAGTAGATGGCCTTAATGTGATTTTCTGAATAGCAAAACTGGTATCATTGACCCAACAGTCTCCTTCAAAAGTTAATTCATTGGAATGCTTTGGCTTAATAAGCAAATGGACCAATCGCTTTCCATTCAAATAAGCCGTATCTGCTAGTTTAAATTGATAGTAGGTGTCTGCATTGGTATTGAATGGACTAATGAATTCTCTGTTAAAAACAGGAATCACATTTTTGTAGACATTGATATTTTGATAGGTCCCACCTAGCTCTTTGATCAAGGTCTCATTTTCAATTCCGTTCGTTCTAGTATTTTGTATCTCTTCTAATATTTTTGCAGGATTGGATTGATAATAATAATTGGAAATTGTCTCCGTGATATAAATAGGCAGAAAGGATTGATGCGTGTCTGTCGTATCAATATAATCAAACACAAAATCCAATGGCTTGATTAAACTATTTTTCGCCATTTTATCTTTACGCACATTGATCAAATCCACTTCCAACTTATTGTACAATTCGTAGCTATAATTTTGTTTGAGCGCCGGATTATTGAAGGCTTTTTTAGACATTATTTTTTTCCAAAACCACAAAGAACGATTGTATTTGGATTTGACAACCGCTTCTTGTTTTGCAGCTTGTACAAAAAGATGAATGACCCCTATTGAGCCCTCATTTAATTTAGACAATGGGATTTGCAAACTTGTATACCCCACACTTTGTAAAATCAACGTGTCTTGTATGCCAAAAGAAGAATAAGGAATAGAAAAATTACCAGCAGAATCGGTAATGACGCCTCTTTTAGCTAAAGCATAGGAAACAGATGCAAAGGGTATTGGCTCCTCACTCTGATGATCGGCCAATTTGCCTTTTAGTTGGTTCGTTGGAAGGTTTTGAGCATGTACTTTTGAATGAAAACCCAATAAAATAGTACCTACTGTCAGACAAAAATAAAAGAGATGTGACAACCGTTTCTTACTCATTCCGCAAAGGTAACACCTATTTATTTTTTTAATGTATTTAAAGTCACCATTCATCCAATTTGCTTGTAACTTTGTATAAAGTTTAATCCATGTTGACCATTCATTCTTTTTGTTTCAATGCATTTCAAGAAAACACCTACGTTTTATACAATGCCGAAAAAGAAGCCATTATCGTTGATCCAGGTTGCTATTTAAAAAATGAGCAAGCGCAATTAGCCAACTTCATCTCTGAACATAGTTTGACCCCCACTTTACTACTCAATACACATTGTCATTTAGACCATGTATTTGGCAACAATTTCGTAAGTGAACAATACGGGTTGACTGCTTTGTTTCATCAAAAAGAGCAAGCCGTTATAGACCGTTTGCCAGAAGGTGGTGCAAGATGGGGCGTCCCGACTGAGGCTTACAAAGGCAAAGTGCAGTATATTGTACAAGACGAATTGATCCAGTTTGGCAAAGAGGTATTTAAAGTACTTGAAACACCTGGACATTCACCTGGAAGTGTTTGCTTTTACCATGAAGCACAAGACTTCTTAATTGGTGGGGATTTGATTTTCAAAGATGGTGTAGGAAGAACAGATTTACCAGGAAGCAATCCATTGGATTTAATTAAAAGTATACAGACGCAGATACTCCCTTTACCAGATACCATGACCATCTATTCAGGCCATGGCCCTGCTACCACTTGGGGGAGAGAGAAAAAAGCAAACCCCTATATTTTACATTTATTAAAGGGCTAGATGACTTGTTTTTAGTTAACAATTTGATAATACAATTCAACTGAAGCGTTCTGCTGATTAAACGGTATTTTTACGTTAGAAAATTATGGAACCCAATCCGATCAAAATATTAATCGCAGACGATGAACCCGATATCATCGAAATTATAAGCTTCCACTTAATCAAAGCGGGCTATGAAGTTGATTCGGCGAAAGATGGAAGTGAAGCAATTGAGAAAGCAAAACAATTCAATCCAGACTGCATCATATTGGATGTGATGATGCCTAAACGAACTGGATTCGAAGTTTGTGAATATTTAAGAAGCAATAAGCAATTTGACAAAACCTTGATTGTTTTGTTAACCGCACTGAATGACGAAGCCTCTCATATCAAAGGTTTAGAATTAGGAGGAGACGATTTTATCAATAAGCCAATTAGTCCAAAAGTTTTAGTGAGCAGGATCAGTGCTTTATTTAGGAGAATACAACCTGCTACCACTGAGTCTAGAACTTTAACAATCAAAGACCTTGTAATTGATGCAGAGCAATACAAGACAGTCCTAAACGGCGTTGTTCATGTATTGGCCAAAAAAGAATTTGAATTACTCTACTTATTAGCAGCACAACCTGGTCGCGTATTTTTAAGAAACGAAATCTTATCTCAAGTCTGGGGCAACGATGTGATTGTTGGTGATAGAACCATTGATGTACATATCAGAAAAATCAGGGTTAAGCTAGGTATCGATTGTATTACGACTGTTAAAGGGGTAGGTTATAAGTTCGATTACTAGTTTGGATAATTGGAATCAAGGATTATTTAAACAGAATTGAATACCTTCGTACAAGGTCCTTGACCTTTATTACAAAACATGTTTAAAGAAAAAAATCTTTCGCCAAAACAATTGGCACTATTAACTGCATTACTTGTATCAAGCTTAATTGCATTGAGTGTATTTGTATTGATAGCCAACTGGAAATTACTTTTAGTTTATTTCATTGCGTGTTTTATTGTCATCTACCTATTGGTCTACCAAATACTCGAATTTTTCATTTACAGGAAAATAAAGCTCATTTATAAATTGATCTCCTATACCAAGGCCAGTAAAAGAGAAGAAGCTTATCAAAAATATATCTTACCTCAAAAAGGAATCGATGATGTAAGAGTAGATGTGGAACTATGGGCAGCACAAAAAGTAAATGAAATCCAACAATTGCAGTCTAACGAACAGTTTAGAAAAGAATTTCTGCAAAATCTTTCGCATGAAATCAAAACACCCATTTTTGCCATTCAAGGTTATTTGGAGTTGCTAGCAGATGGCGCCATTGAAGATCCTACACTCAGTAAGAAATTCATTGGTCAAGCCGAAGCCAATGTGCAACGTTTAGTAGGTCTTTTGAATGACGTGGATGTGATTACCAACTTAGAGATCAACAAAGAACCAATTCTCAAACAACATTTTGTAATTCAAGACCTCATCACCGAAGTGGTCCAAAACTTGAATGTTAAATTGCTGAAGAAAAATATACAATTTCAATTTAAAAAAGGAAGTGAAGTACCCGTGGAGGTTTTTGCTGATAAAAATAAAATTTACCAGGTCCTAGTCAATGTGTTTTCAAACGCAGTCAAATATGGCAAGATTGATGGTCAGATTACCGCAAGCGTTTATCACCTAGAAGATAAAAAAGTCTTGATTGAAATCAGTGACAATGGCATTGGGATAGAAGAAGCCCATATTCCAAGATTGTTTGAACGTTTTTACAGAACAGATGATGCTAGAAGTAGAGAGGTTGGAGGAACTGGATTGGGACTTGCCATCTGTAAACACATTATTGAAGCACATGGTGAAAGCATCCACATTAGAAGCCAATTGAACGTTGGGACCACTGTTGGATTTACATTGCCACAACAATAACTGGTTCTTTTTCTCTAATAATTTCGTTTCTTTGTATTCTAAATTTTTTTAATGCAAACTATTCTAGTTACTGGTGGATGTGGATTTATTGGCGCGCACACCATTGTGGATTTGATTGAAAATGGATTCAACGTCATCTCTATCGACAATTTATCAAGAGCATCAGATCAATCCTTATTGGGCATTGAAAAAATAACAGGTAAAAAAATCACGAATTATACAGTTGATTTAACGGATAAGGCAGCGACAGAAGCTGTTTTTATAGCAAACCCTGGCATTATTGGTATGATTCATTTTGCAGCCTATAAAGCAGTTGGAGAATCAGTTGAAAAGCCACTTGATTATTACGAGAACAATATTAGCTCCTTAGTCCATTTATTGCAGATGGCAGTAAAATACAATGCACCTCATTTTATATTCTCCTCTTCTTGTACGGTTTACGGCAATCCTGATACCATTCCAGTGACAGAAAAAACACCATTACAAACTGCTGCATCGCCTTATGGTGCAACCAAACAAATGGGAGAGACCATTGTAAAAGATGCTGCATTTGCACATCCTTTATCAACTATCTTACTTAGGTATTTTAATCCTGTAGGAGCGCATCCATCTACTGCCATTGGTGAACTGCCAATAGGTCGTCCACAAAACCTAGTACCTGCAATTACACAAACAGCTATTGGCAAACTACCTAAGATGCAAGTGCATGGTGCCGATTACGATACTCGTGACGGAAGCTGTATTAGAGACTATATCCATGTATGCGATATTGCACATGCACATACACTTGCAATACAATATTCGATTAAAAACAATCAGCCCAATAGTTGCGAGATCTTTAATCTTGGAACAGGCAATGGCATTACCGTATTAGAAGCCATCCATGCATTTGAAAAAGTGAGTGGCGTAAAATTGAATTATGAAATTGGACCACGCAGAGCAGGTGATATTGTTTCTATTTATGCCAACAATGACCATGCAGTAAATCAATTAGGCTGGAGCTGCAAATATGATTTGGAAGATATGATGCGCACTGCTTGGCAATGGGAACAGCACTTGGCGAAATAATTAATGCTGCACCAACATTTTTTCTGCGTTCTCTGCCATTTGTAATGCCTCAATGAATTCTTCGATTTCTCCATTGATCACAGCATCCAAATTATAAGAGGTTACATTCACACGGTGATCTGTAACCCTTCCCTGTGGCCAGTTATACGTTCTAATCTTAGCACTTCTATCTCCGGTACTCACCAATGTTTTACGGTGTCTTGAAATTTCATCTTCTTGTTTGCGTACTTGCTCCTCAAATAATTTAGTACGCATCATGCCCATTGCTTTTTCACGGTTACCTAACTGTGAACGCTCTGTTTGACAAATGATTACCGTTCCAGTTGGAATATGCGTCAACATGACTTTGGTCTCTACTTTATTTACGTTCTGTCCACCAGCACCACCACTTCGAGCAGTTTCCATTTTCACATCAGCGGGATTCAACACAAAATCTACTTCCTCTGCTTCTGGCATTACTGCAACCGTTGCAGCGGAAGTATGCACCCTGCCCTGTGTTTCTGTACTTGGCACTCTTTGTACACGGTGTACCCCACTTTCAAATTTCATCGTACCATATACATCTTCACCAGTCACTTCTAAAATCACTTCCTTATAGCCACCTACAGAACCTTCACTTTCACTCGCTACGGCAACTTTCCAACCCTTTTTCTGACAATACCTTGTGTACATATTTAATAAATCGCCTACAAATAAACTCGCTTCATCTCCACCCGTTCCTGCTCTTAATTCAATGATGGCATTTTTATCGTCCTGAGGATCTTTTGGAATCAACAACTTCGTCAATTCTTTTTCTAAGGCATCTTTCTCTTCATCCAATGCAGGCATTTCCATTTTTGCTAATTCACGCATATCTGCATCATCCCCATTTAAGCTTTCCTTTGCAAATTTATGCTCTGCTAACACCTTCACATAGCGCTCATAAGGAATCACAATCTTCTCTAAAGAGCGGTATTCTTTACTGTATTTACCAAATTCGGATTGGTTATTGATAATCTCTGGATTGGTCAAAGCCACCCCTACCTGGTCAAATCTAGCTTTTATGGCTTCTAATTTATCTAACATAGTCGTTTTTCTGTGCGCAAAAATAGCTATTTTAGTTGTCAATTAAAAGGATCCCACCCATGAAATACCTAACCCTCGTTTTTTGCGCTATCAGCCTATCTGGATTAAGTCAAAAAATTCACTATAAATCCATCTTAGTGGATACCCACAATGACGCTCCTACAGCTTGTATCGAAAAGAAAGTGAGTTTTGACCAAGACTTGACAGGTATCAATCATTCCGATTTAAAAAGATTCAA
Source organism: Sediminibacterium ginsengisoli (assembly GCA_943324415.2). Classification (GTDB taxonomy): domain Bacteria; phylum Bacteroidota; class Bacteroidia; order Chitinophagales; family Chitinophagaceae; genus Sediminibacterium; species Sediminibacterium ginsengisoli_C. The sequence goes on from CALPLN020000036.1 coordinate 8,460, forward strand.
AGAGGGTGGATTGGATTATCAATTATTTTCTATTTGGTGTGATGGTGAAAAAGTAAACCCCTATGCATGGGCTATGCGTGAAATGGATACGATAGATGCCGTGGCTGCAAGAAACCCAGACAAAATGGTAGTTGCTAAAGATTGGAAGACCATAAAATCTGCTTTAAAAGCTGGTAAAGTAGTGGCTCAATATGGCGTAGAAGGTGGACATATGATCGAAGATGATATCAATAGATTGGATACGTTTTACAATCGTGGTGTACGTTATATGACCTTGACTTGGAACAATTCACCTTCATGGGCTAGCTCACATGCAGCAGAAAATAGTTCAAAATATACAGGCTACAAAGGCTTGAATGATTTTGGAAAACAAATTATTCAAAGAATGAATCAATTGGGTATGATCGTAGATATTTCACATGTGGGGGAAGCGACCTTTTGGGATGCCATCAAAACGACTACCAAACCTTTGATAGCTTCTCATAGCGATGCCTACAGTATTAATCCTGTTACAAGAAATTTGAAAGATGATCAAATTTTAGCTATTGGTAAAAATAATGGCGTGATATTTTTAAATTTTTTCTCTGGATTTGTTGATAGTAATTTCAGCAAAAGAGGTACCGCATTTATGAAGGCGCATGCTGTTGAAATTGATTCTTTATTAGCTACTGGAATGCAAAAAGAATATGCTTTCACTGTAATTTTTGATAAATACAAAGCAGAAAGCGAAGCTATCAAGCCTACTATTGAACAATTGATGCAACACTTTGATCATATTGTAAAATTGATTGGCATCAACCATGTGGGCATTGGTTCTGACTTTGATGGGATTAATTCGGCACCACAAGGTTTGAGCACGGTATTGGATTATCCTAATTTCACCAAAGCATTAATCGCAAGAGGCTACTCCAATAAAGACATTAAAAAAGTACTGGGTGGAAATTTCTTAAGGGTCTATCGTAGTAACAACCCTGATTAATAATTAAGCAGCTTTTGCATCATCTCGTCTAGGCGATCATTGGCAAGAAACTGTTTCTCTAAGTTTTTATTAAATGGAATTGGAGTGTCTAGTGAAGCACAGCGCATGATTGGTGCGTCCAAGTGTTCAAAGCAATGCTCTGCCACCCATGCACTGATCTCACCACCAATGCCACCTGTTAAATTGTCTTCATGTAAGATCATCAATTTCCCTGTTGCTTTTACTGCCAATTCAATCGCAGTATAATCCAATGGTGATAAGGTTCTTAGATCCACAATATAAATAGACTGATCCAAATGTGCTTGTTGATACGCCTTTGCCCAAAGCACACCCATACCATACGTAATGATGGTGGCATCTGTACCTGCTTGTACAATATTCGCTTTGCCAATTTCAATTTGATACATGACATCTGGAATTTCTTCCTCGATACTTCTATACAAAGCTTTATGTTCAAAATATAAAATAGGATTGGGTTCTGCCAATGCAGCAATCAATAATCCTTTTGCATCGGTTGGATTAGAAGGATACACCACTTTCAATCCTGCAACATGTGTAAACCAAGCTTCATTGGATTGAGAATGGAATGGACCAGCGCCCACGCCTCCGCCTGTTGGCATACGCACTACCACATCGGCATTTTGCCCCCAGCGGTAATGCATTTTAGCTAAATTATTGACAATTTGATTGAATGCTACCGTTACAAAATCAGCAAACTGCATCTCTACTACCGACTTAATCCCTTCCATACTTAAACCCAAGGCAGCACCTACAATAGCACTTTCGCAGATGGGTGTATTTCGAATTCTTTGTTTCCCAAATTGATCTACAAATCCTTCTGTTATTTTAAATGCACCACCATACTCCGCAATATCCTGTCCCATAATAATCATCTCGGGATATTTTTCCATGGATTGTCTCAAGGCATCACTAATTGCCTCAATAAATCTTTTATTCGTTTTTTGCGTTGTTTGAACAACTGCTACATCGGGAATGGTAGTGACTGGAACTGGCGCAAACACATCCACTAATTCATCTGCAATAGAAGGCTCAAAAATCTCTGGCTCCATCGCCTTTCTTAAATCCGCATCCATTTGTTCTTAGAATCGATTACGGATATCCGCAACTTGCATTTCTGTGAGTACCTTTTCTTGGATTAGAAATTGCTCATAGTTTTTAATCGGATCTTTTAATGACCAAGTTTCCATCAAATGTTTTGGAACATATTTTACACCACTCGCTTCCTCATGTCCACGCATTCTGAAAGTCTCACATTCAATCAAATAAGGTTTCTGTTGATTGATGCAGTAGTCACGTACCCCTTTTACAGTTTGATAGACTTCGAGAATATTATTCCCATCAATACGAACCCCTTCCATGCCATATCCCTTCGCACGGTCTACTAAATGATCACATTTGTATTGTTCGTTGGTAGGTGTACTTAATCCATACCCATTGTTCTCAATGATAAAAATGACAGGTAAATTCCAAACAGCAGCCACATTCAATGCCTCGTGAAAATCACCTTCACTTGTTCCTCCATCTCCTGTAAATGCCATACTTGCTTTTAACTGACCTCGCTGCTGATACGCCAGCGCGACTCCATCTGCAATTGCTAATTGAGGACCCAAATGGGAAATCATACCACATACATGATGCGCTTTGCTTCCAAAGTGAAAACTTCTTTCTCTCGCCTTGCTATAACTGCTTCTATCGCCCTGCCATTGTTTGAATAAATCAGTCAAAGGCATTTTGCGAGAAGTGAACACCCCTAAATTTCTGTGCAAAGGCATAATCCATTCGGTAGGATCCATCGCCAATGTCGCACCTACTGCAATCGCCTCTTGTCCAATCCCACTAAACCATTTGCTGATTTTTCCTTGCCTAAGCAACACTAGCATTTTCTCCTCAATCATTCTTGGCCATAAAATGGACTCGTACAAATGAATCAACTCCTCGTTACTCAGGCTACCGCGTTTATATTCCATTAGTCTTTAGAATTCAGCTTGCTCAATAATTTCAATATCTCTAAGTACAACCAAACTAGGGTCACTAACAATCCAAAGGCACCATACCATTCCATATATTTTGGCGCCCCCATTTCTGCGGCTTTTTCGATCGCATCAAAATCTAATAATAAATTCAATGCAGCAATTCCCACAATAAACAAGCTGATACCAATACTCAATGGTGAACTGTCAAATGCAAAACCCATTTCAAAACCAAACATCCCTGCAATCCATACAATCAAATAAAACAAACCAATACCCATCGTTGCAGACATGATGATGGATCTTAATTTATTGGTTACTGTAATGATTCTGAAATTATATAAGAAGAACATGGCCACCGCAACGCCCAAGGTTAGACCAACTGCATGCAAAATAATGTTTGGATAACTATTGGCGAACATCGCATTAAAAAATGCACTAATTCCACCAATGAACAATCCTTCTAAAATACCATATGCGGGTGTAATATAACCAGCCCATTGTGGTTTAAACATTACTACCAAAGCCAATACCAAGCCGCCAATTGCGCCTGCAATCATTAAGGTAGTGGCTGTTTGTGTATTGCCTTCTGCATACACATTCCAAACATACATCGCAGAGGCCATCACCATCAATAATAAAAAACCAAATTTATTGATCGTGCCACGCACACTCATCACGCCGAATGCAGTTGCATTTTGATGTAATGATTTGTCAAATATTTTTTCTGTTAAGGTTGGATTTCCTGATTTAAATGCGGACATATTTTTAAATTTTTGCTACTATAAAAATACAAAATTGCAACGAAACCTCGTCTTTAATAATTGTTAATCCTTTGTTTTTTCAGGCCTGGATATTGATCTAGACGGGCAAATTGATACTTATTGCCGTATTTTAGTAATTGAATGAATTGAAGCAGTTGCACCGAGTCGGCTTCATTTTTAAACATATGGTCATGCATTAAAACCACTAAATGATTCTTGGTTTTATAAGCTTTTAGCGCGAACATGCTATCTACCATCGTCGCCATAAAAGTAGCAGTTTGGATTGGACGTCCGTTTCTGGTATAGTTCCACTCTAAGTCCCAACCAACCACATTGAATCCAGCACTGTCAAGTTTTTTTATCAATGGGCGAACCATTTTGCTAGAAAATCGAACACTATCTGTATGCCATCCATTGTTTCCAGGTAACCGAACAATGTTATTGGTCGTTTTTAAGACTGTAGCCGCTTGTACAAAATCTGCTAATGCTGAATCTGGCTGATTATAAAATTTCACATATTTACCATACGTATGGCTGAAACTATGGTTACTTAGTAAAAACAATTCTGGTCGACTTAATATCCGATTGTATAATTTTCTACCCCAATTTGACCTTGATTGATGTAAGCCAATTTGGAAAAATGTCGCTTTTACTTTTTCATCCTCACAAATTGAAATACAACTTGAAGTGCCAAACAAAGGGCCGTCGTCAAAACTTAGATAAACATATTTTGTTGTACTGTCCAATGGTCTTTCAACAATCGCCTTTTCCGCTGCAAAAGGATGCCCCGATGGCCTTATACTGGACTCAGTAAAACCGGCCCAAAGTATAAAACATTGACTAATCAGGTAAAAAACAGACCAAATGGACATAAAACGTTGAAATTGAAGGCGCAAACTTAAACAAGAAATTAGAATAATCCGATAAAAGATGCGGTTTTAGAGGCGATGCATTGTAACTTTGTCATCCAATTGATGCAATATGCAAAAAGAAGTTGTTTTACAAGATGTAGTGATCAAATTTGCTGGTGACAGTGGTGACGGTATGCAGTTAACCGGCCAGCAATTTACCAATAACACAGCCTTACTAGGAATCGATTTAGCGACTTTCCCAGATTTTCCTGCGGAAATTAGAGCCCCTATCGGTACCCTGCCAGGTGTGAGTGGATTTCAAATACA
>CALPLN020000037.1 GCA_943324415.2 Sediminibacterium ginsengisoli
AAGTGATGACAAGATTATTGCCGTGGATTGTAAAATGAACATTGACGATAACGCTTTATTACGTCATCCCGATTTATTGGCAATGAGAGACGTTACTGAAGAGGATCCAACTGAAGTAGAAGCTGGTGAGTTCAATTTAAACTTTGTGAAATTAGACGGCAACGTTGGTTGTATGGTGAACGGTGCTGGTTTAGCAATGGCCACTATGGATATGATTAAGTTAAGTGGTGGTGAGCCAGCTAACTTCTTAGACGTAGGAGGTTCTGCAAATGCTCAAACAGTTGAAGCTGGTTTCAGAATTATCATGAAAGACCCAAATGTAAAAGCTATTTTAATCAATATATTCGGTGGTATCGTTCGTTGCGATCGTGTTGCTGCCGGTGTAATTGAAGCATTCAATAAATTAGGCAATATCGACATTCCAATCATTGTACGTTTACAAGGTACCAATGCGGTAGAAGCTAAGAAATTAATAGATGAAAGTGGATTGAAAGTACAATCTGCAATCTTATTGAGCGAAGCAGCTGACCTAGTGAAGCAAGCTGTTGCTTAGTTTTTATGAGCTATTTTCGAAGAAAATAATAGCAGATAAAAAACACGCTAATGATTTTAAAAAACCCAACGATTTCGTTGGGTTTTTTGTTCGTTTTATCCTTGTACTACTCTTACCTCGGATAATCCACTGAATGAATACACATTCCCAGTGGCAACTTCCACGCATTCAATGCGTATGCGGCGTTTCTTTATTTTTTTGAATAGCTTACCTTTTTCTGTTTCAAACAAGGTTCCTTCTGGCAAGTGTGCCACAAAGGCCATGCCCTCTTTTCTAACGATATCATACTTCCTCAAAACTAGCAATAATGCAGTCTCTCCATTGGCAGTGGCAGCAGGATTCATGACCGTTTTCTTGAGCGATTTCTTAATGTCAATCGGAAAAATATCAAGCTGAATAAAATCTGCTAATAACATCCCGTAAAGGTATTTCCATTCTTTGCCATGTGCCTCCACCCTATTTTTATATTGCTCATAACAAAGCAGATGTCCTAATTCATGCAAGAGCGTTATTAGGAATTCAAATGGATTCAAATTCCCATTCACGGAGATTTTATGATTGGCACCCATAAAGGGATGGCGATAATCTCCTAGTACAGATTTCCTAGCTTTAGTTACCGTTAAATGCACTTTATATTGATGGATCAATGCCAAGACAGGCTCAAAAGCACCTTTTGGCAAATAGGCCTCTAGGGCCTGAAGTGGATGTTCAACTTTTGCCAATCGATTTAATTTAAGCTTCTTTTTTAGTTTTAGTCCACCCTATTTCAAACCAAGTATACATTAGGTATAAACCCATTGCAATAAATAAATTATTCGTTCCAATAGGTGCTTTTTTTTGAGTTGCATACCATAAAGCAGCACCACCAAATACAATAAATTTTAGCATTGTCCCTGTCATCACAGAACGAACCATGGCATTGGGATTTTTCACATCCACTTGACTTACTCTTTTATAATTAAATAAGGCCATAGAAAATAACATCCCATTTACAGCCAAAACGAAGATGCCATTTATCGGAAGTTGTATTGCTAACTTTTGTTGGATTAACACCAAAGCAATGACCGCAAAAAATAATGCAAAAACAGGACGAAAACTTTTTTGAAAATATAAATTCATTTATTTTTTTGATTTTATCTGCGTATCTCTCACAATTTTGAATAATGAAACTACAATAAATAATGAAGGAAGTACCCATAAAAAAAGTGGGGCTACCCTTCCTATTTTCTGGTCTACATACTTACCTAAAAAAATGAATAGGGTCAAAGCAACTGCCCATTGACTTGCGAGTCCGGCAAATTTGGCCCATTGAACATTAACATGACTATTGTCTTTCACCTTAAATGATTAATCTAATGAAGGTAAACTTTCAGGAAGTACTAAAGGGATCGTATCCAATTGTTGAGGATTACCTTCAGACAATACTTTTTTGATACCCTCAATATATTGTTCTTTAAAATGAACTGCTTGTTCTAAAGAATCGGTACGTATTTTAAGCAATTCTAGAGCTGATCTGCTTTCCTTTGTTCCATAACCTGGTATATAATATTTCAGGGGCGTAAAAGCAATCAATGCAATCGTTAATCCAACTAAAAACATAAATGCAATACTAAAGCCCAAATACACAGATTTCCTAGACAATCTAAAGGCAATTACTTCGTCGTAAGTATCATCATTGGTCACCACCAAACGATAGGTACTGCTCCTGCGCTTAAAAGTATTGTTAATATCTAAGTTTGCCATAATCTTGAATCTGTATAAAGGTACAACCTTTGCTTTATTTAAACAGAATATGCCGTATTTTTAAGGCGTTTTTAACCCTATGGTACAAGAAAGTAATTATCCTCAGTTTAAGCGCTTCATTTGCCTGACAGCAATGGGCTTACTGTTCCTTTGGAGCGGTCATACTTATGCCCAGGATACGACTAAATCCATCTTAGATATTAATAACTCAAAGCTGGTTAAAAAAGCCAATCAATTCTTAGATAGCAATCAGAAAAAAATCAATAATTTCTTTAATAAAAAAATTGAAACCGCCAAGGATGGGTTAAATAAAAAAACAAATTCACTGATCGAAAAAACAGGAATCAACGAGATAGATAAACCACTTCCTTATGAACGTTTATTAAATACAAAATATACCCTTGGTCGTCGAGCATATCAAAACACAGTGTCGCAGTTTAACTACTTATTTAATGCCGATATTACACTAGATGAGATTATCCAAAAAGCAAGAGCCAATCATGAAGATGATTATACTGAACTGCTCCCCTTTTATGATTACGATTTAAGCATCACTGCCAAAGAATCCATTGATTCTATCATATACAGGTGTAATGCAAATATTGTATTACATGATTTAAGGAGCAATTATGTAGATGATGCCTACTTATTATTGGCCAAAGCCTATTTATTTCATAAAGACTTTGATACAGCTGCAAGTATTTTGCAGTTTATCAATTACTCATTCTATGATAAAGAAGCTGGCGCAGATCAACCTATTGGAAGCAACCTGAATAAAACAGGCAAATTCAGTATTGCATCCGCAGAAGACAATCGTGCCTGGGAAAATAAAAATGTCAGAAATGAAAGTATGATCTGGCAGGCTAGGAATTATTTAGAAGCTGGCGAATTAAATGAAGGGATTAGTTTATTGCAGTTATTAAAAACAGACGCAGGCTTCCCAAAACGATTGCATCCTTTCTTATATGAACAATTGGCCTACGGATATTACTTGTCTGGCATAAATGATAGTGCGGCAAATTATCTTATTAAAGGATTAGACAATGCCCCAGACTTATTGACCAAAGCAAGATGGTCTTATCTCATTGCACAACTTTATGAAAAAGAACAAAAAATAGACCTTGCATATCAATGGTATAGAAAAGCTGGCGCAATTGCAGCCGACCCAATTATTGCAGTTTACGCAAGTATCTATATGGCTAGCATAGAGGCAAATCGCGGTGAAAAATCATGGGAAACCTTGGCCAACCAATTAGAGCGGATGTTAAAGAAAGATAAGTACCGACCTTTTGCAGATATCGTTTATTATGAAATGGCACAACTAGCCATGAGGAACAAAGCCACATCAAAGGCGAATCAATGGCTAATTGCATCCATTCAGAAAAATGAAAAAAATAGCAAACTAAAACAAAAATCCTTAATACAATTAGGCGCTTTAAACTATCAAGAGAATCATTTTTCGGTAGCTAAAATAGCTTATGATAATTTGAATGAAGTTTTAAAAAGCTACCCCAATTACGCTCAAATTACTTTAAGAAAAAAATGGATGACTCAAATTGCAAGCTTAGATGAAATGATTGCTAGAGAAGATACTTTGCAAATGATTTATAAAGCTCCTAAAATAAATCAAATACCCCTTGCTAAACAATGGCAAAAAAGAGCCGCATTCGCCGCTGTTCAAAACATGCAATTATTAGATGACCCAAATAAAAAAACAACTGAATCAGACAATATTGCCACAGTCAATAAAAACAATAGTCCCGGATATAGTTTTAGTAATGCATTTGCAAATAGCAATCCGACAAAACAAGTCGTAAAGTCTGACTTCTATTTTGACAATCCTCAGAATGTAAGTATGGGCGCTTCTAATTTTATAAAAAAATGGGGCGATAGACCCAATGTAGACAACTGGCGTAGAAAAACCAATATCCAATTAACAAAAAGCAATAACCCGATTGTCAATATGGATGGCATCAATAACAAAACATCCAATACCAATCTTGTGATTGAAAAAAACAAGCAGGATGCTCAACAGACTGATACCACTGATGCGCTAACAGTCCAATTGATTCAAAACGATGCTGATTTTATAAAGTCCAATACCGCTTGGAATGAACATACCTTATCCTTAGCAAAAATATTTTTATACGAACTCGATGATTTTGAAAAAGCGCTGCCAAGATATCAAGCGGTGATTCAGAGAAATCTGGATCCAATTGCTACAGAAAGTGCACTGCTTGATTTAGCAAGCCAATACACGCATATTGGCCAATCCAATATATCTGATAGTATTATCCAAAACATTACCAAGCAATTTCCAGAGGGCAATTATATCCAAAAAAAGAAAGCAAAAGAAAACCTAGACCGTATTGATAAAAATAGCTCAGAAGCCTATTCATCTACTTATTTTCTTACACAAATTGGAGACTGGGATCAATTCAGTGCACAAATGGAAGTTGCTCAGAAATTATTTAAAGGCACTAAGTGGCAAATCCCTTTCCAGTTTCTAAAAGTTAAAATGTACGCTCAGCTAGGAAATGACAGTGTGGCAATTGTTTTATTAAATGAATTGATTGCACAAAATAAAAGCGAAATAATCAAGGCAAGAGCTAAAAACATCATCACTGAAATCAATAACAGAAAAGCAACCGAAGCCTATTTAGCTGCTTTGAAAATTGTGAAACCAATAAAGCAAGTGCTTGCCAAAGAAGAAGCCATCCTTCAAAATCAAGGTCCCGCCCTATCGTCAAAAAAAGACAGCAGTTATGTAATACTGAATAAAGCAGAAAATAAATCAACTACTAAACTATCTAAAGACACTGTTATTTCGGAGACCACATTGGCACAATTGGTATTCAGCAATGATAGTTTAGAGCAACATTATCTTGCATTACAAACAATGAATGTATCTCCTGTATTTGTTAAAGAGATTCAAAATGCATTCAAAGATGTCAATGCAGAAGAGTTCAAAAAACTAAACCTAGCTGTAACTTACGTTCAGTTTACAGACCAAAGTCATATTGTATGGATTGGTCCATTTACAAATGCTACAGAAGGGCTTCAATATATCAATAAAGTTAAACCTAGATTAAGTACAGAAATTATTTCGTTCATTGCTAAAAAACAATACGACTTAACCTTAATTGGGAAATCTAATATCATCCTAATCAATAATCAGGTACAATTAGATCAATATAAGCGCGACAAATCAAATTATTTTTTTAAACCTTAAAGGGTAAAAAGTGAATTCAGAAAATAAAACAACGGCAAAAGAAATTAAAAAAGGACCAAAAAATTGGGCAAGGCTATTCTGGAAATACTACCTGATTGCCGCAGGTGTCTTTTTGCTGTTTATCCTAATGCTCAATTTTGGATGGATTGGCGACATGCCCGATTTGGACGATATTGAAAACCCCACTGCTTCTTTGGCTAGTCAAGTTTATGCGCAAGATGGAACCCCTATGGGTAAGTTTTATTTAGAAGACAGAATTAGTGTGAAATACAGAGATATCAGCCCTTATTTATTAGAAGCGCTTGTTGCTACTGAGGATAAAAGATTTTACGACCACTATGGTATTGATGGTGAAGGCCTTTTAAGAGCAGTCGCTTTTCTTGGAAGCCAAGGTGGTGCTTCTACCATCACCATGCAGACAGCAAAAAACTTGTTTACGGATAACTGGGGGACCAAAAACAAACTCTTAAGAATCATTCAAAAAATCAAAGAGAGCATCATTGCAATTAAATTAGAACGCAATTTCACTAAGCAAGAAATTATTACATTATACCTAAATACAGTTCCCTTTAGTGAAAATTTATTTGGTGTAAGCAATGCATCTAGATCTTTTTTCCAGAAAGAACCAGATCGTCTAACTATCGAAGAAGCTGCCTTACTTATAGGCATGATCAATGCCCCTACTAAATACAATCCCAACAGAAATCCTAAATTGGCACTAGAGAGAAGGAATTTAGTATTGAACAGAATGGCAGGTCAGAAATACATTACCGACGGTCAAGCAGCGCAATTAAAAGCATTGCCCTTGGTTACCAATTTCAAGAAACTAGACGAAAACAATGGCCTAGGCCCCTACTTTAGAAGTTATTTAGGAGAGTACATGAAAAAATGGTGTAAGGAACATAAGAAAAACAATGGTGATGCTTATAACTTATATAGAGATGGTTTGAAAATTTACACCACCATCAATCCAAGAATGCAATTGTATGCAGAGGAAGCCGTTGCAAGACATATGGCTTACCTACAAAAAGAGTTTAATAAACAATCCAATATCAAAACAGGTGCTGTTTGGAAAGATTTTAACAACCAATTGGAATTGGCTGTCAAACAAACTGATCGTTGGAGGAATATGAAACGTGAGGATGTAGATGAAACGGAAATTAGAAAATCTTTTGACGAAACTTTACCAATGCGTGTTTTTGCATGGAATAAGAATCGATTCATTGATACCATCATGACTCCAATGGATTCCTTAAAGTACCATAAACAAATGCTACAAACAGGATTTTTAGCGGTTGATCCATTTACTGGTGAAGTAAAAGCTTGGGTAGGCGGTATTGATTTTAAAACCTTCAAATATGACCATGTCAATATCAATACAAGAAGGCAAGTTGGTTCAACAATGAAACCTTTGCTTTATTCTTTAGCGATTGAAAAAGCGGGTTTTACTCCATTTAGTATTGTACAAGATCAACAACAAAATTTTGAAGGATATGGCATGGTACCCAATACACCTAAATCCTGTACGGGTCAATCTATGCCGATGGCACAAGCTTTAGCAGAATCTAGAAACTGTGCGACTGCCTATATCATGAAACAGATTAATGGAGATGGCAATGAAGCAGCAAAAGAATTGGTTGCTTATTTGAAAAAAGCCAATATCCAAGCAGACATACCTGCTTATCCATCTATTGCTTTAGGAGCATGTGAAGTGTCCTTATTTGAAATGGTACAAGCCTATACGATGTTCCCTGGTGGTGGATATAACGCACAACCATTTTTCATCAATCGTATCGAAGATAAAAATGGCAATGTACTTGAAAGCTTCTCTCCTCAAAGAAGAAAAGTGATTAGTGAATTAACTGCTTACTCTATGGTGAGTATGATGGAGGGGGTTATTTCAAAAGGAACAGGAAGAAGCATGTATTCCTTTGATATTGGCACACAATCAGTGGCGGGTAAAACAGGAACCACCAATGACAATAGTGACTTATGGTTTATGGGGTACACTCCTCAGATTCTTGCTGGTGCCTGGGTGGGTGCAGATGATCGTTATATTCGTTTTACAGATAACTATTTTGGGCAAGGCGCACATGGGTCCTTACCTATTTGGGCTTATTTCATGAATAAAGTGGCGAATGACCCAGCATGTAATTTAGATCGAAATGCAAGTTTCGTCAAGCCTGATAATTTAAGTACCGATTTTAATGTGAATTTTGTGGGAAGAGATTCAAGTATTGACCTAACCGTACCAGATCAAGATGCAGAAGGGATAGAAGCAGAATCCGATTATAGCTTATTAAGCGACAATGAGCCAACTGTTGTAACACCTGCTGCAGCCACGCCATCAGCTAACAAACCTTCCGTGCCTAAAAAGCCTGCAACAGAACCTAAACAAGCAACTACTCCTGCCAATAAACCTAAGGCGGTGATGCCCAAGAAACAACAATAAAGTTTTAAGAAAAAAACATATACCTAAAGGCTGAAGTAAGATTCAGCCTTTATTATTTCTGCTTTAAAGCATATTGCAAAGTAAAATGGTGGTAATTGTTTTTTTGAAAAAAGCCTGTACCATATTGAAATTGCATTCGCTTGTATGGAAATCCAAAGCCAGCACTTAAACCATTTAAACTATTGGGTTGATTGGGAATATTCAATTCGAATCTACGTGCAAAGTGATACCCTAAATCTATTTCAAAATTTTGTCCAATATACAATTGCGATCCTAATATAAGATGATTAAATACATTTTGAAGTGAACCAGGTTTAGTATAACCTTCTGCATTGTAAAAATTAAGGTCATAATAAGTATCATTCCAAACAGATAAACGCTCCGCTGTCACTGAAAACTGCAAAGGCGCATTGGCTAGTTTTTTAGACCACCCGAGTATTAAATTTAAAGGCAGTTCTTCTTTCACCTGAAAATACTTGATTTGCGTGCCCACATTTTGCAACAAAATACTCCATTGCGATAACCCATTGGGCGCTAGATATCGAACACCCACATCCATCGCAACACCATTGGATCTATATGAACCGAAACTGGATTGTATGAATTTAATTTGTGTACCAAAATGAAAATGTTCTTGATAGGTTTTTGCAATTCCTACTTGAATGGCGTATTCACTTGGATTGGTCGATCCATACTCATTTCCTAATACATCTGTTTGTTCAATACTGCCATAGTCCATATAATGAACGCCCCATCCTACCACCCAATCGGATTTTAATTTGGTTGCGCCATTCAAATCATATTGTTGTATCCCTGCAAAATAAGGTTTCACACTCACTTGCATTTCGCCATCCATGTTTGTAGATAACAGTGCAGGTTGCAGCATTGCTAAACCTAAATCGTTGCCAATGGAACTGATATTGAGTCCCCCTAAACTAGTCGCTTTTGCAGTAGGGGGTAATTTTAGAAATTGATAGACTGCGTTGCCAGCAGTGGTCTGTGCATATAAATGATTGCCCCCAACAGTGCCACCGCCATATAAATAGCAGGCAATAAAAAACCCTAGCCTGTAGATGAATTGAATAGAACTCATGCAACAAAGCTAGGGTTTGGAATTTAAAAATCAATTAAACAAGTGCTAAATCTAGCACCTGCTGCATATTTTTTACATAATAGAATTTCAAACCTTTGATAAATGCTTGGTCTATTTCATTGACATCTTTTTCATTCTGCCAGCAAAGAATGATCTCTTTCATGCCCGCTCTTTTAGCTGCTAATATTTTTTCTTTGATGCCGCCAACAGGAAGCACCTGACCTCTTAGTGTAATCTCGCCAGTCATGGCTAAGAAAGGCTTTACTTTCCTACCCGTATAAGCCGAACTTAACGCAGTCAAAATAGTAATGCCCGCACTAGGACCATCCTTAGGCACAGCACCTTCTGGAACGTGCATGTGGATCGACTTGGTTTTGAAAAGTGCTGGATCCACTCCAATCTTTTTGGCATTGGCTTGCAAATAAGTCATTGCAGTGGTGGCACTTTCTTTCATTACATTCCCTAAATTTCCAGTTAATTTTAATTCCCCCTTTCCATCAGAAAGCAAGGTTTCAATAAAGAGGATATCTCCGCCCACATAGGTCCATGCTAAACCTACCGCCACTCCTGGCATATTCACTGTTTTATAAATCTCATTGCTATACCTTGGCTGACCTAATATTTTAAGCAAATCTGATTTACTTACAGTTGGTTTAATCTTTTGCTTATAAGCGATCTGCTTAGCTTGATAACGCATGATGGAAGCCAATTGACGATCCAATTCACGGACACCACTTTCTCTTGTATAATCTTCGATTACTTTTTCCAACACATTATCCTGTATTTTGAAATTGTATTTCTCTAATCCATGAAGTGACTTTTGCTTAGGTAATAAATGTCTTTTTGCAATCTCTACTTTTTCTTCCACTGCATAACCACTTAAATCGATAATTTCCAAACGATCTCTTAATGCCGGCTGAATTTGACTGATATCATTCGCAGTCGCAATGAATAAGGTCTTGCTTAAATCATATTCAGATTCTAAGTAATTATCATAGAAGCTATGATTTTGTTCGGGATCCAAAACTTCCAATAAAGCAGATGATGGATCGCCTCTTTGGTCTTTACCTATTTTATCAATCTCGTCTAAAATCATTACAGGATTAGATGTTTTGACTTTACGAATACTTTGGATGATTCTACCTGGCATCGCGCCAATATAGGTTTTACGATGACCTCTTATTTCACTTTCGTCATGTAATCCACCTAAACTTACGCGTGTATATTTTCTTCCAATCGCGTGTGCAATGGACCTTCCTAAAGATGTTTTACCAATCCCTGGAGGACCTAAGAAACAAAGAATTGGACTCTTCATATCACCCTTCAGTTTCAATACAGCTAGGTATTCTAAAATACGATTTTTGATTTTCCCCATGCCGTAATGATCATCATCTAATACTTTTTTAGCATGCTTCAAATCGTAGTTGTCATCTGTATATTCATCCCATGGAAGGTCTAATAATAAATCTAGGTGATTGTACACTACCGAATAATCGGGTGTACTTGGATGCATACGCTCCAACTTTTCCAAACCATTCTGAAATAATTTCTTAGCAGCATCAGGCCATTTTTTGTGTTCCGCCTTCTTTTTCATTTCAGCTACTTCACGTTCATTGGGATCACCTCCTAACTCATCCTTAATGCTCTTTAATTGTTGCTGTAAAAAATAATCCCTTTGTTGCTTATCAATTTCTGTCCTGGTCTTGTTGGCTACTTTATTCTTTAATTCTACAAACTGAAGTTCTTTTTGCAAGTACTCAACCAGCTTTTCTGCTTTTTCAACTACACCGTTAATTTCAAGTAAGCCTTGCTTCTCTTGTAATTCAATATTAAGATTACTCCCAACAAAATTGATCAAGAAAATTGGGCTTTCTATATTTTTCAAGATCATAGTTGCCTCTGACGGAAAATTAGGAGACAATTGAATGATCTGTGCGGCTAGATCTTTGATAGTGGAAAGTAATGCTTCAAAATGGGTATCTTCCTTTTGAATAGGCTTATCTTCTATTAGCTTCACCTTTCCTTTGAAAAACGGATCCTCTT
This sequence comes from Sediminibacterium ginsengisoli, assembly GCA_943324415.2. GTDB lineage: Bacteria > Bacteroidota > Bacteroidia > Chitinophagales > Chitinophagaceae > Sediminibacterium > Sediminibacterium ginsengisoli_C. The sequence continues at coordinate 11,117 of CALPLN020000037.1, forward strand.
CTACCATCTCTAATAATTCAAAGCGTTTTTTCCCTTGAATGATAATAGTGGTTCCGCCATCTTGCATCTTGATCATTTTTATGATCTTGGCAACAGTGCCAATTGAGCACAAATCTGCCGGTATTGGATCTTCTATATTGCCATCTTTTTGGGCCAAAACCCCTACTAATTTGTCTTTGGCATAGGCCGCTTTCACAGCTTGAATACTTTTATCTCTTCCAACTGTAATGGGTATCACTACCCCAGGAAACAACACGGTATTTCTTAAGGGAAGGATAGGAATCATTTCTTCTACAACTAGTGCTGGTTCATTTTCCATATCCTGCTCATTAAAAGTGAATAATGGGATGAATTCGTTGTCTTCTTCTGTTTTAAATAAAAATTGTTTATCCAATGTCTTAAGTTTTATAATACTAGTCAAAATGACATAGGTCTAGCTAAATAAATAGGCCTATCCTGTCTCCCTATATATAGGCAATATTAATGCCAAAATGCAGTAATTCAACGATTCTTCTTTCACATAGGTACAAAAAAAATCCTTTCCGAAATTCGGAAAGGACCTTCTTGCAAGAAGTTATAAATAAACTTCTAGAACTACTTAGTAGCAGCAGAATCAGTAGCAGTTGAATCAGTTGCAACAGCAGCAGAATCAACAGCAACTACAGCTGTATCAACAGTTGCAGCAGCAGAATCAGTTGTACCTTCAGTAGAAGCACCACCACATGCAGTTAATGCAGCGATAGCGAAGATTGCGAATACTTTTTTCATTTTTAAATGTTTTAAGTTTGGTATAAAAAATACGTGGGCGAAGATAGGATTTAACAATAAATTCACCAAATATTAACTAACTATTTTCTCTTTTTTTAAAATAATACCCCAAAAACATAGTTTTGGGCATCATAACTACTTCTTTCTAAAGTAGATACGAACAGGCACCCCTGTAAAATTAAAATTTGCCCTTACCTGGTTTTCAAGGTAATTTCTATAAGGCGTCTTTACATCATCAGGGAAATTGGTAAAAAATGCAAAACTTGGGACGCGCGTTGGTAATTGCTGTACAAATTTGATCTTAATTACATGACCTCTAACCACTGGAGCTTGGTATTTCTCAATCGCTTTCAACATGACATCATTCAATTTAGACGTTGGTATTTTACGATGCTTGTTATCGTACACATCTAAGGCCATTTCGATTGCTTTGAAAATACGGGTTTTTTCAATGGCTGATATAAATAGAATTGGCACATCTGTAAAAGGTGCCAGTTTGTCTTTTAGTCTCTTTTCATAGTCTCTAGCAGTGTTGGTTTCCTTAGGTACTAAATCCCATTTATTCACCAAAAACACGATACCCTTCCCTTTTTTAGCGGCTAAACTAAAGATGCTTAAATCTTGAGCCGTGATGCCCTTCACCGCATCAATCACCATCAAACAGACATCAGCTTCGTCCATCGCCTTGATTGCACGAATCACAGAATAGAACTCTAGATCATCTTTTTCTTTGTTCTTTCTTCTAATTCCAGCGGTATCAATCAATATGAACTCCTTTTGGAACATATTATAATGCGTATGGATGGTATCTCGGGTTGTACCTGCGATATCACTTACAATGGTTCTTTCTTGACCTATAAAAGCATTCAATAAAGATGATTTACCCACATTTGGTTGACCTACAATAGCAATTTTAGGCACATTGTCTGCTGCTTCTAATTCTTCGTCCGTAGGTTGCGGTTCTGTAATGAAAGAGGTAACAGCATCCAATAAATCCCCAGTACCACTTCCAGAAATTGAACTAACGAAATAGTTGTGTTCAAAACCCATACTGTAGAATTCGGTCGCGTCTAAAGCTCTATTTGAATTGTCCACTTTATTGGCCACTACTAAAACTGGCTTTGTTGTCCTTCTCAACATATCCGCCATGGCAGCATCCAAATCGGTCATGCCTACCGCTGCATCCACCATAAAGATGATACAGTTGGCTTCGTCAATAGCGATTTTAACCTGCTTTCTAATTTCTGTCTCAAACATATCACTTGAATCAGGCACAAAACCACCTGTATCAATCACGTTGAAATTTTTACCATTCCATTCTGTTACACCATATTGACGATCTCTTGTTACACCACTCACGTCATCCACAATGGCCTTACGCTCTTCTAACAAGCGATTAAACAGTGTGCTTTTCCCTACATTGGGCCTTCCTACTATAGCGACTGTAAAACTCAT
>CALPLN020000038.1 GCA_943324415.2 Sediminibacterium ginsengisoli
CTTTTAATTATCTAGACAACCATGCTTTAGCACAAAGTACTAGTAGGGATCAAAAGATTGTAATAGATGCCAATAATGCCAAATTGGAATTTATAAAAGCAGATCCGTTGTTAAAAACCATTTTCAATAACGCCTATGGGTATGTCATTTTCCCAAATATTGGAAAAGGTGGTTTTGGCGTGGGTGGCGCAACTGGTAATGGAGCAGTATACGAAGGCGGAAAATTAATAGGCATGGCCAAGATGACACAATTGACGCTGGGTTTTCAAGCTGGTGGTCAAGCGTATCGAGAAGTGATTTTTTTTGAATCTAAAAAAGAGCTGGATAATTTCAAAGACAATAATTTAGCATTTTCCGCTCAGGCGTCTGCGATCATTGCCACCGAGGGTGCATCGGGGGATGTTAAATATGATAATGGTGTCATGATATTCACACATCCCAAAGGGGGATTGATGTATGAAGCGTCCATTGGAGGTCAAAAATTTTCCTTTAGAAGACTCAAATGACAACGAGTGCCACACCATTAAATAATAAAATAGAGGGCCTTAATGATCTTGAAGTAAAAAACCAATTAGCGCAGTATGGTTTTAACGAGTTGCCCACTTCGATCAAAAAAAACATACTAGACATTTTTCTTGAAATTATGCGTGAACCAATGTTTATACTATTGGTCAGTTCTGCGATTATTTATGTTTTTTTAGGGGACTATCGTGAAGGCCTAATTCTTTTAACTGCAACTACCGGAATTATATTCATCACATTTTTTCAATATCGAAAGGCAGAAAATGCCTTGGCCGCTTTAAGTAAACTTTCTAGCCCTGAAGCCTTGGTTTTCAGAAACAACAAACGTGTAAAAATACCTGGAAGAGAAATAGTACCCAATGATATTGTGTTTTTAAATGAAGGAGATCGAGCAGTTGCAGACGCGATACTTTTAGAGGCACATGATTTATGGATGGACGAAGCCTTACTTACTGGCGAATCCATCCCTTTATTAAAAACAGCAGTCCCGAATGCGCTTTTTCCTTTTGAAAATCAAAGGACCAGCAGCAATTCAACACACTTGATTTATGCAGGGACTTTAGTGGTTCAGGGGAGCGGCATTGTAAAGATCATATCTACTGGATTGTCTTCAAGATTAGGGAAAATTGGTATAGCGTTGAAAGACATTAAAGAAGATGCAACTAGGCTTCAACTCGAGATGAAAGCACTCATTAATCGCCTATTTTTTATAGGTGTCATTATTAGTATTGCAGTGGTAATTGCCTATTATGTTTCAAGAGGTGGAATAATCAATGCGATATTAAATGGAATTTCCACTTCCATGGCAGTCTTACCCGAAGAGTTCCCTGTCGTACTAACAGTTTTTCTCGCCATTGGGGCATGGCGTCTTTCTAAAATACAAGTGCTGACTAGAAAGCCTTCTGCTATTGAAACTTTAGGTGCAATTACCGTTTTGTGTGTTGACAAAACAGGGACCATTACAATGAATAGTATGGAAATAGCCTTTATATATGACGGCATTCATCTCCTAGGTAAAGACGAGTTACAGGAAAACAAACCAGCTTCATTTGAATTGATTCAAATTGCAAGGCTGGCTTCCACAGCCAATGGATTGAACCCAATGGAAAATGCAATTTTCAAAACCATTGAGCTTCATCCACTCATAAATGAGTTATATCCGTTTTTGAATAAGGAGCAAGTGATCCATGCCTATCCTTTATCTAATAATTGTCCATCGATGACCAATTTTTATGCATCTAAAGAGGACAAATTATTTTATGGATTTTCTAAAGGTGCTCCAGAACAAATTTTTAAACTATGTGGTTTAGATGATGTTGAAGTGGAAATGCATAAAGAGATGTTGCATTCATTAGCCCATCAATCACTTAGAGTGATTGCCATCGCTACAGCAACTTATGACAATCAAACTTTCCCTAAGGAACAGTCGGATTTAAAACTCAATTTCAAAGGATTAATTGCTTTCCAAGATCCTATCCGACCCGAAGTGCCGAAGGCAATCACCGAATGTATAGCAGCAGGGGTTAAAGTTAAAATGATCACCGGTGATTTTCCAATCACTGCAAAAAGTATTGCCAATCAGATTGGAATAGACAAAGAGGCGGTTGTTATCACTGGCGACCAAATGGATGCAATGTCGGATACCCAATTATTGGCAGAAATGAATAGGATTAATGTATTCGCTAGGGTAGTGCCTAGTCAGAAACTTAGAATCGTCAATCTTCTTAAAATGCAAAACGAAGTAGTTGCTATGACTGGTGATGGGGTGAATGATGCGCCTGCTCTAAAAGCAGCGCATATCGGGATCGCGATGGGTAAAAGAGGAACTGAAGTTGCAAGAGAAGCTGCATCTTTAGTGTTATTGGATGACAATTTTGCTTCGATCGTAGCTGCAATTAGGCAAGGAAGAAAAATTTATGATAATTTAGAAAAGGCGATGGGCTATATATTAGCCATACATATCCCGATCATTGGATTAACGCTTTTACCAGTACTGTATACGTCCATTCCATTTATCTTGATGCCCTTGCATATTATAAGTTTAGAACTTGTGATTGATCCAGTTTCATCTATCGCATTTGAAACCGAAGCCGAAGAAAAAAATATCATGAATAGGCGACCCCGCAATGTGAAGAGTCGCTTTTTTGGCACCAATAAAATTTTAGTCAGCTTGAGTAAAGGATGCTGCATATTCATTGCTATATTATTTGTACTATTTATTGGCAGACAAAATAACTTAAACGATCAAGCCATCAGAGCTACTTGTTATGCTGCTTTAGTGCTAGGGAATACCACACTTATTTTAACGAGTTTATCCAAAACAAGACCATTTTATGCCTTGCTAAAAAATAAAAATTGGGCGGCGATTGGCATTTTATTTTTATCAATCATCCTATTGTATAGCGCAGTTAATTATTCAACCCTTCAATCTTTATTCAAATTCCAATCTCCTGGTATACAAGGGTTCTATCCGGTTTTTACAGCGTCCATTTTTTTATTCATCATTTTTGAATTTTTAAAATATTCGGCTAAGCGACATACTAACTACAATCAACGCGTTGTATAATCGTGATCATAGGAAACAGTATTGCAGCATCGTATCTTTACTTCAGTTAAACATACAGTTGGTAGGAGTTTCAAGATATAGACATACCTGTTTTAAAAAACAATAAACTATATTTTATCGTTGTTAAATAGCTTCGATTCCTCCTATTCATTGATGATTAATTAAATGTTGCAGAATACACATTTTAAAAAATACTAAACTGCATCATTGACACGGGTTGGGTTTGCGAGAGCCCACCCGTTTTATTCAAATAGGAGTCATTGATAGATAGTCCTTACCCCCAAAGGTGTGCCACTTGCAACTTGTTTGCAGGTGGTTTTTTATTTTAATTTAAAATGTAATTTTAAATGTGTACTTTATCTATGAATAGGCACTAATATGAAGCTCAAAATGGTTGTAAAAAATAAAGTAAAGCATTTTTGGAAACTAATAGGTCCCGGTTTAGTGACTGGGGCAAGTGACGATGACCCTTCTGGTATCGCAACTTATTCTCAAGCTGGTGCTGCTTATGGTTTATCTACTTTATGGATGGCAATCATAGCATTCCCATTGATGGCATCCATTCAAAAAATGTGTGCTAAAATTGGCTTAGTGACCAATTTGGGGTTGACTGGGACCTTAAAAAAGCACTATCCTAGGCCAATTTTATATCTTATGTTACTTTTTAGTTTCCCCGCTATTGTTTTAAATATTGGCGCAGATATTGCAGCCATGGGTGCGGTTGGTAACCTACTTTTCCCAAAAATAGACGCTTCTTTTTTCAGTGTTTTTTTCACGATCTTTTTATTGATCATGATTATCTATCTTCCTTATACAAAAATGGCAGCTATTTTAAAATACTTATGCATTGTTTTATTGGTCTATTTCATTGTGCCTTTTCTGTATCAACAAGACTTGATGGCCATATTCAAAAATACATTTATCCCTACAATCAATTTTGATAAATCATATATCGCCATATTGGTTGGAATCCTTGGCACAACTATCTCTCCTTATCTATTTTTCTGGCAAGCATCGGTAGAAGTAGAGGAAATGAAACACCTTAAAAGGAAATTAGTCGTGAATAAAAAATTGATTGACAATATGAATCAAGATGTGGATTTTGGTATGACATTTTCTGGCTTGATTATGTATTTTATCATTTTAACCACAGGTACTGTATTGTTTCAAGCAGGAATACACCAGATAGATACGGTAGAAGAAGCGGCCATTGCTTTAAAGCCTTTAGCAGGCAATATGGCCTACTTATTATTTGCTATTGGCGTCATTGCCACTGGATTGATTGCTATACCAGTTTTGAGTGGTTCCTTATCTTATATATTCACGGAAACTTTTGGTTGGGAGCAAGGATTGGATAAAAAATTCCATGAAGCAAAAGGTTTTTATGTAATCATATCCATCTCGCTACTTGTTGGCTTGGGATTGAATTATGTTGGTATTTCTCCAATCGATGCCCTTATTTATACTGCCATTTTATATGGGGTGACGGCGCCCATTTTAATTGGGATTATTCTCCATATCTCCAATAACAAAGCCATCATGGGGAGACATACCAATACCAGAGTCACCAATGTTTTAGGCTTTACTACACTTTTGATTATGACCATTTCTGCATTTGCTTACTTCTACCTCTATCTTTTGGACTAAACAGTTTAGGCAGTTTAATTTAATCTACCTAGTTTTGTTAACCAATTGGTTAAACTATATGGTTAATAAAACGAATTCAACAGAGTTCACTATACTTTCTGCGGCAAAAAACATTTTTTCTATTAAAGGCAAGGACGGGGCCACAATGCAGGAAATTGCAGATCAGGCTGGGATCAATAAAGCACTTTTACACTATTATTTTAGGACGAAAGACCTACTATTTGAACAAGTATTTTTTGAAGAAGTCAAAAAGTTCTCTCCTATATTAAAAAATGCCATTGCACAAGAGGTGGATTTATATCAAAAAATTCACAATATATGTGAGGCATACATCCTAATGGCATTAGACAACCCATTTGTGCCTGTATTTGTAGTTGGAGAAATCAACAAGCAGCCAGACCTATTTATACATAAATTATTTGATGGAGATTTTCCTGATTTCCCACTCTTAGCAGCTCAAATTAAAAAAGAGGTAGATGCAGGAAAAATCAAACCAATACAACCTCATCAATTAATCATGAACATGATGAGTATGTGTATATTTCCTTTTTTGATGAAGCCGATGTTTGTTGTAGGCATGGGGATTGACAAGGAAGTATTCCAAAATCTAATGCTTCAAAGAATAAAAGAAGTGCCAAAATTTATCATTGATTCAATTAAAATATAATTCATAATGCGACTATTATTTACCTCAATAGGTATCCTTTTTGCAACTTTTATTCAAGCGCAAACCTATACGCTGCAAGAGATTGAGACCCTTTCAATTAAAAACTATCCACTAACTAAACAAGCGGCAATTTTAAACCAATCCGCTAATTTCAATATCGACAATATTAAAAAAGCGCTTTATCCTCAGCTTAATATCAATGGTCAGGCTACTTACCAATCTGAGGTTACTAGCATTAACTTACCAATTGCAGGTTTCAAACCAAATTCACTTTCAAAGGATCAATATCGTGCTACAGCAGAATTACAGCAGACCATTTATGATGGGGGATTCAATAAAAAAATGCAAGGAGTAGCCCTAGCAAACGCTAAGCTAGAAATCATTAAAAATGAGGTAGACATTTACAAGCTAAAAGAGCGTGTAACCCAAATTTATTGTACTGTTTTGTATACCAATGAAGTTGTCGATCAGATTCATTTAATTCAGAGCGACCTTGAAAATGCCTTACTTAAAATTGAATCTTTGTATAAGAATGGGCTAGTATTTAAAAACAATGTTTTACAGATTAAAGCACAACTTTTAAAAAATAGCCAAAAATTAGACGAGGCCCTTGCTGCTAAAAGAATGGTTTTGGATGCGTTAGAATTATTCACAAATCAACCTATTGCATCCAATGCCAATTTTGAAATTCCGAAAGATATATTAATCGATATCAATGATTTGGTTTTGTCTAGACCTGAATTATTATTATTTGAGGCTCAAATGTCAAGTGTTCAAAAGCAATTAGGCCTTGTGAATGCCAAAACCAACCCCAAATTAGGGGCATTCGTTCAAGGCGGATATGGCAGACCAGGTTTGAATATGCTAAAAAATGATTTTGATTGGTTTAGTATCGGAGGCGTCAAATTACAATGGTCTTTAGGGGGCTATTATACCGCAAAAAAGGAAAAAGACATTTTACAAAATCAAGCTGCATTGATCCAAAATGAAAAAGATACCTATTCATTAAACAATCGAGTTCAATTAAAACAGCAACTGGATGAGATAGCTAAGATTGAAAAGCTAATCCAATCAGACAAGGAAATTGTAGCACTAAGAGATCAAATCAAAAATACAAGCTTGGTACAATTGAATAATGGAGTGATTACTGCCAACGACTATTTAAAAGAAATCAATGAATACGATTTGGCCAATCAATCTCTGGTTCAACATCAAACACAACTAATCCAATCAAAATTACAATTTCAATTAATCAAAGGGAAAAACTAGACATATGAAAAACGCATTATTACTATTTATTACGATTACTTTATTTGGCTGTGCTGGATCAAAAATCAAATTTGATGCTCAAGGCGTATTTGAATCAGAAGAAGTGATGGTTGCATCAGAGCTTCCAGGGAAATTGATATTTTTTAATATCAATGAAGGGGATAGCTTAATCCAAAACCAAATTGTGGCAAAAATTGACACAACCAATCTTGTTTTACAAAAAGCGCAATTAGCTGCTTCTTTAAATGCACTTGGTCAAAAATTGATGGATGTTGCTCCTCAAATTGCGTTACTCAAAAATCAAATCGAAGTACAACAAACACAGTTAAAAAACTTGAATTACGAAAAAAATAGGATTGAAAATCTATTAAAAAGCGATGCGGCTACTAAAAAGCAGTTAGATGATATTGTTTTTCAAATTGAATCTTTGGAAAAACAAATCCAAGTAACAAAGCAGCAAATTAAAGTGCAACAGTCTAGTGTTGGCACACAAAATAGTGCTGTTTTGAGTGAAAGGGATCCAATGCAAAAGAGAATGGACCAAATTCAGGATTTAATCAACAAGTCACATATAGCCAATCCTATCAATGGCGTTGTATTGACGACTTACGCTAGAGCAGGTGAAATTATTGGAGCAGGCAAGCCATTGTATAAAATTGCCAACTTAGAAACATTAACATTAAGGGTGTATGTAAGTGGCGATCAATTATCAAGCATAAAAATTGGCCAAACAGTGAAGGTCTTAGTAGATAAGAATAAAGATGAATACAATGAGTTGTCTGGTAAAATAGCTGCCATTGCGTCCAAAGCCGAGTTTACACCTAAGACTATTCAGACAAAAGACGAACGTGCTAATTTAGTTTATGCAGTTAAAGTATTGGTTAAAAATGGTGGCTTACTAAAAATTGGCATGTATGGCGAAGTTAAATTCTAATCATAAAGCGATCATTGTAGACAAGGTTGTTAAGTCCTATGTAAATGGCAAAAAGAAGACCATAGCGCTAGATCAAATTAGTTTTGAAGTAGCTGCTGGCTCTTTATTTGGGCTCATAGGTCCTGATGGCGCAGGAAAGACTAGCTTATTTAGGATATTAACTTCATTGCTTTTGCCAGATGAAGGAACAGTCATGGTGGATGGATTGAATGTGCAAACAGAATACAAGACATTAAGACAAAGAATTGGGTACATGCCTGGCAAGTTCTCTTTGTATCAGGATCTAACAATACAAGAGAATATTGAGTTCTTTGCGAGTTTGTTCGGCACTACATTCGAAGAGAATTACGACCTCATTAAAGATTTATATATTCAGATAGCACCATTCAAAGACCGACGTGCAGGAAAATTATCTGGAGGGATGAAGCAGAAATTAGCTTTATGTTGTGCTTTGATTCATCGTCCAACAATTTTATTTTTAGATGAACCTACCACTGGTGTGGACGCAGTTTCAAGAAAAGAATTTTGGGAGATGCTACAGCTACTTAAGGCAGAGGGGATTACAATTGTTGTTTCAACACCTTATATGGATGAAGCTACTTTATGTGACCAAGTTGCTTTAATACAAGAAGGGAAAATACTTGGCATTGATACGCCAGAACATATCATTGAAGGTTTTGACAAAGCAATTTATGCTATCAAATCTCCTAATATGTTGCAACTTTTAAAGCTGCTTGAAAAAGATCCGGCTATCGAACACGTATATCCATTTGGAGAGTTTCATCATATGGTAATGAAACAAAAAGAGGTAGTTATAACAATTCCAGAAGATGCAGTCATGCATAAGATCAGGCCTAATATAGAAGACGTATTTATTGATTTAATGAGAAGCCATGCATAATAAAGCAATCATAGTAGATAAGCTATCCAAACAGTTTGGAGACTTTAAAGCAGTGGATGAAATAAGCTTTGAAGTTGCAAAGGGAGAAATATTTGGATTTTTAGGCGCCAATGGTGCAGGGAAAACAACTGCTATGAAAATGCTTTGCGGACTATCTATGCCAACAAGTGGAAACGCTATGGTGGCTGGGTTTGATGTCTATAAAGACAATGAATCCATTAAAAAGAATATTGGTTACATGAGTCAGAAGTTTTCATTGTATGAAGACTTAACTGTAAGAGAAAACATTAAGTTCTATGCTGGCATCTATGGAATCGCGTCAGCAGTTATAGTAGAAAAGACAAAGCAATTATTGCTGCAATTAAATTTAGAAAAAGAAGCCGATTTGTTAGTAGGGCAATTGCCTTTGGGATGGAAACAAAAACTAGCGTTTTCTGTAGCAATTTTTCATGAACCACAAATCGTGTTTCTTGATGAACCTACGGGAGGTGTAGATCCTATCACAAGGCGTGAATTCTGGAATTTAATTTATGATGCAGCAGCTGCCGGAATCACCATATTTGTGACTACACATTATATGGATGAAGCCGAATATTGCAATAGGGTATCAATTATGGTGGATGGGAAAGTAGAGGCCTTGGATACCCCTGCAAATTTAAAGCAGCAATTTAATGTACAAAGTATGGATGAAGTTTTCCTTCATCTGGCAAGAAAAGCAAAACGTACCGAATAGCATGAAGCAATTTTATCATTTTATAGTCAAAGAGTTCTATCATATTTTTAGGGATAGAAAAACCTTGTTCATCTTGTTGGGGATGCCCATGGTGCAGATTATTATTTTTGGTTTTGCCTTGACCAACGAGGTAAAAAATACAAAAATCACCATAATCAATCAATCCGAAGGCGCTTCTGCTGCTAGACTCGTCCAAAAAATTGAGTCAAGTAGGTATTTCGAATTATATAGTCAAAGTACTGATGCAGCTCAAATCGATAGATTATTTAAGAAGGGGGCGGTCAAAATAGCATTGGTTATCCCAAATGATTTTGATCCAAGCATTGTGAATCAAAATAAAGGTCAATTGCAAATTATAGCAGATGCAACAGATCCGAATGTAGCCACAGCGTTGACCAATTATCTTTCAGTTATTGTACAAGATTTTCAAAAAGAACTAAATTCCAATAACACGATTCCCTATAAGATGGATGTAGAAGCTAGGATGATGTACAATCCACAACTTAAAGGTGCTTACAACTTTGTGCCTGGCGTGATGGCTATGGTGTTATTATTGGTTTGCACGATGATGACTGCCTTAACAGTGGTTCGAGAAAAAGAGTTGGGAAATATGGAAATTTTATTAGCCTCTCCAATCAATCCAATTAAGATAATTCTAGCAAAAGCGGTCCCTTATTTATTACTTTCAATTATCAATATCACCACTATATTGTTACTTAGTTATTTTGTATTAGATGTGCCTATTAATGGGAATCTATTTTTATTATATGCAGAAAGTATCCTGTTTATTATGGTTTCATTGGGCCTTGGATTGCTTATTTCTGCTGGTACAGATTCTCAACAATCTGCTATGTTTATTTCATTAGTTGCGATGTTCTTGCCAACGGTCATGTTTAGCGGATTTATTTTCCCTATCGAAAACATGCCGTTACCTCTCAGGATAATTTCTAATTTTATTCCGGCAAAGTGGTTTTTTATCATTGTCAAGTCTGTCATGATTAAAGGTGTTGGGCTTAAATTAATCTGGAAAGAGACACTTATTCTAACTTGTATGATGCTTTTCTTTTTTGGCATGGCAATTAAAAAATTCAAAATCAGATTAGCATGAGCCCATTAAGATATATTCTTGAAAAGGAATTCAAACAAATTTTCCGAAATCCGGCTATCTTGAAAGTAATTTTTGTGATGCCAGTGATCCAGCTAATTGCGCTTCCAATGGCGGCAGACTATGAAATTAAAAATATCAATATTGCCGTGATAGATCGTGACCATAGTTCGGTGTCTAATAAATTAGTTCAGAAAATCACAGCATCTAATTATTTTAAACTAGTTGATTACAATAGCGATTTTGATGCCTCCATGGAGTTGATTGAAAATGACAAAGCAGATTTGATTCTCGAAATACCTAAAAATTTTGAATCCAACTTATACAAGGAAAAGGAAACTAAACTATTCTTAGCCGTTAATGCAATCAATGGCGTTAAAGCAAATCTAGGTGCTGCTTATATGACCAATATTGTACAAGCATACAATGCAGATTTTAGAATACAAACAATTACACCTGGCAGGTTCAATGAACTGCCCATTTTTGAGATTAGTTCTACCAATTGGTACAATCCAAAAATGAATTATAAGATATTTATGGTCCCTGGCATTTTGGTTTTATTAATCACTATTGTAGGCATGAATTTATCCTCTATCAATATTGTCCGTGAAAAAGAAATGGGTACAATTGAACAAATCAATGTAACACCCATCAAGAAAATCCATTTTATTTTAGGGAAACTATTGCCGTTTTGGATCATTGGATTGGTTGTGATTAGTGTGGGATTTTTAATCGCATGGCTCATCTATGGCATCATACCATTAGGCTCTTATTTTACATTATATCTTTTCGCGGCCATTTATCTTTTAGTTATTCTAGGTATTGGCTTGTTGATTTCAACCTATTCGGAAAATCAACAACAAGCAATGTTGGTTACCTTTTTTTTAATGATGATTTTTGTATTGATGGGAGGCCTATATACTAGTATAGATAGCATGCCCGATTGGGCTAGATGGTTTACTAGGTTAAATCCGATTTCCTATTTTATCGAAGTGATGCGAATGGTCGTTTTAAAGGGTAGTGGTATTATAGATACAGGCAAGCAGTTTATAATTATGATCATTTATGCAGTCGTGATTAATACATGGGCTGTTTTAAGTTATCAAAAAAGGGCTTAATTGAAATACTATGCGAAAAATAATTTTATTTGATGGTGTCTGTAATTTTTGCAATCGAACGGTCAATACTATTTTAGTACATGATCGATCGGCTCATTTTCAATTTGCTCCGAACCAATCTGATGCTGCAAAAAAATTGATCCTTCAGTTTGGATTCAATGCGGATGCACTTAATTCTGTTATATTAATTGAAGGGGAGCATATTTTCACTAAAACTGACGCTGTCATTAAGATTGCGGGTAATTTATCAGGCTGGCCTTTTATGTTTAAATGGTTAAAGTTGATCCCTACACCAATACGCAACTTCGCCTATGATCTTGTTGCCAAAAATAGATATCGTTTATTCGGCAAAAGAGCATCATGCATGATTCCAGACAAATCGATACAGGATAGATTTCTTTTATAGAAAGATTTTCCTTGAAGGTCAATCTTTATTTTTTTAACTGAAAAAACTTGTTAAAAAACATAATTTGATAATCAATATTGCCACTCCAATAAGTATAAGAGTGCATTCCAGGTCTTTCGATATAGTCATGGTTGATCTTTAATTGTAATAATTTTTGATGCAATGCGCGATTTACTGGCATAAAAAAATCATCTATTCCGCAATCTACAATAATGGCCAATTGATTATTGGTCAAAGATTCAACCTGATGCATGACAGTATAATCATTCCATCTTTCTTTGTTTGTTTCATATGCACCTAATGCATTTTTAATATCCCAATTATCTGGGAATGGTCTAAAATCAACACCGCCTGATGTACTACCTGCTGCGCCAAACAGATCGGTATGTCTGATAGCAAGGAACATCGCGCCATGTCCGCCCATACTTAATCCTGTTATTGCTCTTGATGTTGACATTGCCTTAGTAGGGTAGTTCGCGTCTATATAAGGAACGAGTTCTTTGGTAATATAGGACTCGTATCTAATGGAACTATCTATGGGGCTATCGAAATACCAACTTCCTTTACCTCCATCAGGGCAAACGAAAATTATTTTTAAATCATCGGCAGTCTTAGCCAATTGAGGTGAAATTTTACTCCATTGCGCATAATTCCCACCATAGCCATGCAGTAGATAAATAACAGGATATCCTTCTGTATTGGAAGCTCCAACACTAGGCTGTATTACCACAGCTTTTGTGGTTTTTTTTAGATGAAAACTTTTGATTTCTACCGTATCCACTGTACCTGCAATGGCTACCGTTCCAATAAAAATAAAAATGGCAATAAATAGTTTTTTCATAAACGTAATTTAGAGGTTCTTATTGAACAAAAGCGCTATTTTTCGGGTAACTTTAAGGCATATACAATCATTATGAAATATTATAGCACCCTTTTCCTAGTGTTTTTCTCCCTTTTTGCTGTGGCGCAGAAAGATTCAACTAAGTCGGTTTATTTGACTAGGATCACAATGGATATTTCTGATATTCAGGACCCACTGCTTTTTGCATCGGCGATAGATATCAGTTTAAAGCCTACCAAAATCAATGAAAAATATGCCACACATACCCTTTTAGGTAGTATGGAGATTGGAGATGTAAGAACAGTTCAATTGGATTTGATACCTCAAAAAATGGATAAATTAGCGATTACAAGTAGCCTTATTAATTTTAGCTTCAAATCAAGATCGGTGGATGATTTTATCGGGATCTTTAATTTCATTTTTGAGTTTTCTGATGGATCAAATTACCCGTATCGTTTAGGTAGAATAGCCATCGGGAATGACATAAAATTAAACAGTATTTCACGTACCATTTATATTCGATAATTTTGAGCAAACATTGGCTATAGAAAATAC
>CALPLN020000039.1 GCA_943324415.2 Sediminibacterium ginsengisoli
ATCTACCCTAATGGTATATGCGTCCCCAAAAGTTGTGTATAATCCTTTGATTCTTTCAATGTCCTCTTGTACATCCAAACCGGTTTTAACCTTGAACACTTTGAATCCCATTGCAGCATATTCTTTTGCTTCTTCGATTGTTTCATCCACTCCTTTAATACCAATGGTCATCGAGGTTGGCAATGCATTCATTTTTTGTCCATAAAAAGACGCAACCGAAATGCCCATCCATTTTCCAAATGCATCATGCATGGCAATATCGATTGCAGCCATCGTTCCTGGAAGATGAGGGAATTGAAGATTTGATTCGAAAATAATTTGTTGAAATTGACGAATGTCTCTACCAACAAATTGCGCAACAAAATCAGTATTTAAATTTGCCACCGTCTTTTCTGTGGTTTCCCCTACTACTTCCTCTGCAGGACTACCTGATCCATATCCAATAATCCCATTGGCCAATTCTATTTCTAGGAAGGCTAAGGATACATCAGAGAAGGTATTGTATGCAATTGTATACGGCTTTTTTAAAGCCATCTTTTTTAAATAGGCCCTTACTGCTACGATTTTCATTTACAAATGATTTATAATTGCTTTTAATACTGGGACCAATGTAGTAACGCCTTCTTGCATAGGTAATAAAACAGGCAAACCTAAACTTGCAGCATATTCTTTTTGATAAGCAAAAGCTTCTTCGGTGGTACAGTTTTCCGTATTCACTGCCACAGCAATGACCTTTGAACCCAACTTTTCAATCAATTCAATTTCAGAAGCTACAGAAGGTATCTCTCCCCAATGTTTTTCATTATCAAAATACTTTCGCTTTGGTGCAAAAATCAAAACGACCTGTTTAGCATTTCCAGAAATCAATAACTCTATGCCGCAAGGTCCACTTGGATTGCGCAAGGAAGACTGACCTTCCAGAAAAAGTATATCTGGTTGCGTTGTTGACCAGCAACTTACAATAGCGTGTTCTAATTCTCCAGAAACAAAATCATTCAATGTGGAGTCAAAAATAAAACCATACTCCCCACCTTGCAACCAACCAGTTTGTCCAGTGTAAATCATTTCTGCCTTGATCCCTTCTGAAGCACATGCTTGCTTCAGCATTCTTGCAGTAGTTCTTTTTCCCATTGCGCAATCCATACCAATCACCGCTACAATTGGGGCAGTGACATTATAAATAGCCCCCTCCCAAAAATGCAAATCGGCTCTTTGCTTGGGTTTTCTGATATCAATTAATTGCGCCCCCGTATTGGCCGCCATTGCAACTAAGTCGGCTTTATCATTTAAATATTCATGTAATCCATTCACCACAGATATCCCTTTTTCAACTGCTGCATAAATCAAGCTCAGCATATTCTTTGGCAAGATGCCTCCCACGGTTGCCACACCAATGATTAAGCAATCAATATTTGAGTTCTTTGATAATGCATCGTCCAAAGTAGCAAAGACCGGAATTGCCCTGTGCTTTCCATCCAGTAATACACCAGCATCTTTACCGGCGTTCTCTATCCCATCAACTAAACCTACAATATTGAAACGCTCAGTGCCTCTTATTAATCCATGTGCAGTTTTTGCATCGGAAGTCATGAGCAATCCATCCGTTAATACAATTGCATTTTTCTTTACCATATTATTTTCTTTTAATCAATACACCAGGAAGATTCCCTGTTGCTTTTTGAGCTTGATATACTAATTGGCCATTGACCCAGACCATTGCTATTCCCTTAGACAATGCTTTGCTGTTTTTTAAATTTGCTTCATCCATTACAGTTGCAGGATCTAACAAAACTAAATCTGCAAAATTACCTACCGCAATGCGACCTCTATTTTTAAAACCAAAGAAGTCTGCAGACTGACCAGTCATTTTGAAAATGGCTTTTTCTAATGGCATCAAGTTCGATTCACGCACATATTTACCCAAGACTCTTGTGAATGCACCATAACCCCTGGGATGTCCTCCAGCATTTCCGTCAGAACAAATGATAGTTTCAGGCCAAGCTAAAAATGTGTTGACATCTTCCTCGCTCATCGCTTTACCTGCGATCGCCTCTACACTGCCAGTATAGTTTGGGTTTGCTTTTTTAAAATCTTCCGCCAGTTTGATTAAACGAATCAATGTTTGAGCAGGTTGTTCATTTCGCTCTAAGCCAATAGCAGTAATTGTCTTACCTATATAATTTGGGTTGGGTGCAAACTGCACTAATACTGATTCATTTGGATCAAACAATTGTCTTGTTGCCATTTCAGCACTCGCCAGATTGTCGAAATCTTTTCCAGGAAACAATACCCTTAGTGTTGAATTCCAAAAAGTATATGGATATATATCTGCAGTGATATTGACCCCTTCTTTTCTAGCTTGATTGAGTTTCTCTAATATCAAATTTGCTTTGCCCCAATTTAATTTATTGGCGATTTTAATATGTGACACCTGAACTGGCATCTTGGTTTGCCTACCTATTTCGATGATTTCGTCAATGGCCTCATCCATGTGCAGATCTTCACTTCTTATATGACTCGTATATAAGCCCTTGTGTGCGGCTGTGACTTTGGCCAAATCGATCACTTCTTGATGACTAGAATAAAAAGATGCTTCATATTCTAATCCAGTGGACAAGCCAAATGAACCCTTGTCTAATTCTGAAGCTAGGATCGATTTCATCTTCTCGATCTCAAGAACTGTTGCATTTCTATACAAATCATTTTCACCCATAGCAACTTCCCTTAAACTTGACTGTCCTGTGTAAGAAGCAACATTGGAGACAACCGGTTTTTCATTCATCCATTTTGTTAAACTATCCATTGGATACCCATTCCCATCTTGTCCTATCACGATGGTAGTGATCCCTTGACTAGATGTAGACAAACCGGCACGATTTTTACTTAGATCTCCAAAATGGTGGCTGTGAGAATCAATGAAGCCTGGGGCCAATACTTTGCCATTTCCGTCAACCACTTGATCCATTTTGTTGGGCTTTAAAGCGCCAATCGCAACAATTTTATTGCCTTGAATTCTTACCGAAGCACTGCTTGCTGGCTTACCTGTTCCGTCAATTAATTGAATGTTTGTAATGATGGTACTACGCTGTGCTTGAACTGCAAAGCTTAAACTAAAGAGCAAGAAAGTTGAAATAGATAGCTTGATATATCCCATACAAGATGTATTTGCTCAAATTTACCCATTTTAGCTAGTTTTTATGCGCTAAATTTTTGATTTATCTTTGGCTTATAATTTTATGTATGTGTTATGTAGTTGGGGTTAAAATACCCAAAAAGCAAACGATTAAAGTAGGCTATCAAACCATCGACTTAGATCCCATTGAGCTCCCTGCTCAATCTGGCTTTAGCTATGCACAATGGCCAGTCATTTATAAGGAGCAACAGGAACAAAATAACATTTTACGACCCGGATTAATGCATTGGGAACTGATACCTAATTGGGTAAGGAATCAAAAAGAACTAAACGAATCCAGGAAAAAATATACGACACTCAATATCAAATCCGAAGGGGTATTGCAAAATAAGGTTGCTCAAGCTATAGTCCACACCAACAGATGTCTTGTACTTGCTTCCCATTTTTTTGAATGGCAGGAAATACAAAAAGAAAAGTTCCCTCATTATATTCGACTTAAAGATGTTGACTTGTTTTATATGGCCGGCGTTTGGAATACTTGGACAGATTATGCTTCAGGTGAAACAAAAAATAGTTTTGGGATCATAACCACCGAAGCGAATGCCTTTATGGCCAAGATACACAATGTAAAAAAGCGAATGCCCACTATCTTAAACGACGAATTAGCTGCTGCATGGATTTCTTCCTCATTAAATAGCAACGACATTCAAACCATCGCTGGTACAAGAATAGATGACGACGCTATGCAAGCGCACACTGTCGCAAAAAACTTTTTACAAGCAAACGATCCTTGCCAAAAAGTAGACTACCAAATTTTCACACCGCAAACTTTGTTCTAGAATCGAATGAATAAATTAAGCAACAATACAAGTTTCGTGCAACTCAGGTACGATAACGTCTTTAAACCCTTTCTTTCTTAGCCGCTCAGCAAAATGATCCTGGACTTCTGGCTCTCCATGTACAATGTATACCTGCTTAACTGCAAGTGGATTTTGGCATGCCAAAAACTGCATTAAATCTTCGTAATCTCCATGGGCACTCATACTTCTTATTGAACCAACTTTGCATCTTACTTCATAAGGTTCACCATAAATACGAACTTCAGTAGCGCCATTCATTAAACGCCCCCCAAGCGAATGCGGTTCGCAATAACCCACCAAAAGGATGGTATTTTTTTCACCACCAATATTGTTCTTAATATGATGCTTTACCCTACCGGCATCCGCCATGCCAGATGCAGAAATGATGACCTTAGGATGCATGTCTTCGTTCAAGGCCTTACTCTCTTCTACAGATTTGATATAACGCAATCCTTCAAAATCAAATGGATCATCATCTACCTCTAATATTCTTTGTATTTTTTTATTGAAATATTTAGGGTACTTTTTTAGCATTTCAGTTGCTTCAATACTTAAAGGACTATCTACATAGACAGGAATATGAGGCAATCTTTTCTCTATGGATAGCTGATTGAGTTCAAATAATATTTCCTGGGTTCTACCCACACTAAATGCTGGAATAATTAAATTGCCTTTTTGCACTACACAAGTAAGCTCAATCCATTTTAATAAATCATCCGGGGTGGAGTGAATCAAGTCATGTAATTTATCACCATAGGTACTTTCAATAATGATAAAGTCTGCAGGAGGAAAATTAGCGGGAGATCTTAAAATCATATCACGATAACGTCCAATATCTCCACTAAATGTCATCGTCTTAGTGACTTTGTTTTCTTTTATAATTAGATTCACAGCTGCGCTTCCAATGATATGCCCCGCATCCGTATACATCAACTCTACATGTTCTGAAATCTTATACGGCTTATTGTATTCTACCGTTTGCAATAAAGGCAACACAATGTTCACATCATCCATCGTGTACAAGGGCTCAACCTGAGGCAACCCTTCTTTCGCCAATCTTTTGTTTTTGAATTTAGCATCATCTCTTTGGATCATCGCAGAGTCTTCTAATAAAATCTCGGTCAATGCTTTTGTAGCAGGAGTGCAATAAATTTTCCCCCTGAATCCTTCTGCTGCTAATTTGGGCAATAAGCCAGTATGGTCTATATGTGCGTGCGATAAAATAACATAATCTAAAATGGTGGGATCAAAACCAAAATGTGCATTGTATTCGTCTGTATCTCTTCCTAATCCTTGAAACAAACCGCAGTCTAATAAAAAATTTTCTCCATGTTCTAACTGAACTAAATGTTTTGAACCTGTAACTGTACGAGCGGCTCCGTGAAAACTGATTTTCATGTGATGAGGTTTGTACTAAAGTTACAACTATAATGCGATGGCTGCAACGATATAATCTGCAATTAAGATGAGGATACAGCTTACGACTACAGACTTAGTCCCTGCTTTACCTATTTCTAATGCACCCCCTTTTACATAGTACCCATAAAATGCTGGCACTGTACTAATGATGATGGCGAAAATGAAAGATTTGTAAAATCCAATGTTGACATAATTCATCACAAAGTCTTTTCGAATGCCTGTGATATAGATTTCGGCAGGAACCACGTTGGTCCAACTACCTACGATATACCCACCCCAGATACCAATGACTGCCGAGATACCCACCAACAAAGGAACTGTTGTAATTGCGCCAAGTATTTTAGGGAGGATTAAATAATTTTTAGTGTTCACGCCCATGATTTCCAAAGCATCAATTTGTTCACTGATCCGCATATTGCCTAATTCACTCGCAATCTTACTACCTACTACACCAGCCAATACAATACTTAAAAAGGTAGGTGCAAATTCCAATAAAATGCTATCCCTTACTACTATACCAATTGTTGCCAAAGGTACTAGTGGGCTCACCAATTGAGAAGCCGTTTGTACCGTTGTAACAGCACCCAAGAAAAAAGAGATGATCACCACAATCGGCAAAGAGCCAATACCAATGTCCACGCATTGCCTGATATACTCCTTCCAAAACATTCGATTGTTTTCGGTTGCAGTAAACATGCCCTTGAGCATCAATAAATATTTTCCAAATAAAGTGAAAAAATCCATGGGTATTTTTTAACTATTTCTTTTTCTTTTTTAATTTTTTCCACCAGCTTGTTCTCTCCACTTCGGTTGTAGTGTCAATTCTTGTTTTCATTTGCGCATCTACTACCGCTACAGTCGCCATATTGATGATATTACGAACACTAGAACCTAATTGTAATACATTGACAGGCTTTTTCATACCTAATAATATTGGACCAATTACATCAATGCCGCCAATCTCTTTCAATAAATGATAGGCAATATTCCCTGCAGTTAAATTAGGGAAGATCAACACGTTAACATCTGCATCCACCAGGTCGCTAAATGGATAGTTTTCTTTTAAAATTTCTTTATTAAAAGCAAGCATGCCTTGCATCTCGCCATCTACAATTAATGAAGGATTTCTTTGCTTTACAATTTTCGTAGCTTCTGCAACCAATCTTGCCTCTGGTGTATCACTACTTCCAAAATTAGAATAGCTCAACATGGCCACTCTTGGCTCCATATTGAAATTACGCACTTCCTTAGCTACTAATAAAGTGATGTCCGCCAATTCTTCTGCAGTTGGGCTAATATTCACTGTCGTATCTGCTAAGAACAACGGACCTTTCTTTGTCAATAGGATATACATCCCTGCAATTTTTTTCACACCTTCATCCACGCCAATAATTTGCAATGCTGGCTTAATGCCATCTGCATAATTACGCGTCAATCCTGACAACATAGAATCCGCCTCGCCCGTTTCAACCATCATCGCACCAAAATAGTTTTGTGTGCGCATTAATTTCAAGCTCTCATATTTATTAATGCCCTTACGTTGTCTTTTCTGGAACAATAGAGAACCAAAAAATTCACGCTTCGCTTCCATTTCATCACTTCTTACATCAATGATTGGTAAATCGTCAATGTCAATATTGTTTTCTGCAGCAATATTTCTGATTCGAGTTTCATTACCCAACAAAATTGGATAAGCGATACCATCATCATAAATAATACTTGCCGCTTTTAAAATCTTCGTGTTTTCTGCATCCGCAAATACCAAACGCTTTGGATCACGTCTTGCCTTATTGCTGATTAAGCGCATCATTTGATTGTCTAATCCAAGACGCTTATTTAAACTCAATTCATATTCTGCCCAATTTGCAATTTGCAATTGTGCCACACCAGATGCAACAGCAGCTCTTGCTACTGCAGGCGCCACTGTACTCAACAACCTTGGATCTAAAGGCTTTGGTATGATATACTCAGGGCCAAAAGATAGATTGGTTTGATTGTATGCCATGTTCACTAAATCAGGCACTGCTGTTTTCGCTAATTCTGCCAATGCTTTTACTGCAGCCAATTTCATGGCTTCATTGATCGCAGAAGCGCGCACATCCAATGCACCTCTAAATATATAAGGGAACCCCAAAACATTGTTTACTTGATTAGGATAATCTGTTCTACCAGTGGCCATAATGATATCCTTACGCACAGAGGATGCCTCTTCGTATCCGATTTCTGGATCAGGATTTGCTAAAGCAAATACAACAGGATTTTTTGGCATGGATGCAATCATTTCCTTAGTAACCACATTGCCTACACTCAACCCTAAAAATACATCGGCAGTTTTCATTGCTTCTGGCAAAGTCATTTTTTCAGACTTAATTGCAAATGGTTTTCTATCTGCGCCCAAGTCTGTTCGTCCCTGGTGCAAAACACCATCTTTATCAAAAAGTGTAAAGTTTTCGTAACGTGCACCCAATGCTACATATAATTTAATACATGCCATCGCTGCTGCACCCGCACCATTGACAACAAACTTTGCTTTGTCGATTTTCTTTTTTTGTAATTCCAATGCATTCAATAAAGCAGCACTACTAATGATCGCCGTGCCATGTTGGTCATCATGCATCACAGGAATATTCATTTCCTCTCTTAATCTTTGCTCGATGTAAAAACATTCTGGAGCTTTGATGTCCTCTAAATTAATCCCCCCAAATGTGGGCTCTAACGATTTTACAATTTCTACAAATTTATCAGGCTCCGTTTCATTGATCTCTATATCAAACACATCAATGTCTGCAAATATTTTAAATAAAACCGCCTTCCCTTCCATCACGGGCTTACTTGCCAAAGGTCCAATATTGCCTAAACCTAAAACAGCTGTTCCATTGGTAATGACCCCAACCAAATTTCCTTTTGCGGTATATTTATATGCGTCTGCTGGGTTGTTCTTAATTTCTGTACAAGGGATGGCCACGCCAGGACTGTAAGCTAAAGACAGATCTTTTTGTGTTTTAGCTTCCTTTGTTGGAATCACTTCTATCTTACCTGGTCTTCCTCCAGCATGATACTCAAGTGCCTGTTCTCTTCTAAGATTGTCTTTGTTCGTATTGTCTGCCATGTATAAATTTTAAAACGAATGTTAGTTTATTAGTGTTGCAAAGCTAAGGAATATATTAAAAAGCGGTTTAATCGAACAATTGAACCCCTAGCCAGGCCATCATGCCTACCCCTTGTTCAATTGCTGCTTCATCTATATTAAAATGAGGGGTGTGCACATTATGAATGATGCCAGCGGATTCGTTTCTCACGCCTAAACGGAAAAAACAACCTGGAATCACTTGGGAGTAGTATCCAAAATCTTCCGCACCCATTCTCTTTTCTGTCTCCTCTACATTTTCTTGCCCCATATATTGGTCGGCCAATTTCCATGCAGCTTCTGTGATAATGGGTTCATTGTCTACTGTCGGATAGCCCACATCGACCCTGAAGTCAATCTCGGCACCGGTAGCTATTGCTAGACCTTTTGCTTGTTGTAGCATTAATTCGTGCGCTTGAAAACGCCATACTTCATCCATCGCTCTAAAAGTACCCATCAACTTTACTTCACTAGGAATGACATTGGTCGTATTGCCGCCGTGGATAGAACAGATAGATAACACAGATGGATTCTGAGGATTTCTATTTCGAGAGATGATGGTTTGTAAACTTTGAATCAACTGCGCAGCCACTAAAATGGTGTCTACTGTTTGATGCGGTGTGGCAGCATGTCCACCTGGCCCTTTGATACTTATATATAATTCATCGGCACTTGCCATCACACGCCCTTTTCTAAAACTCAATTTCCCTTCATTCAATCCAGGATGCACATGCAATCCAATGATGCCCTGAGGCTTGGGATTTTCCAATGCCCCATCACGAATCATATAACTTGCCCCGCCTGGATTTTTTTCTTCACCTGGCTGAAACAATAATTTAATCGTGCCTTCAAATTCATCCTTCAATGACCACAAAACTTTTGCAGCACCTAATAAGATAGTGGTATGTACATCATGACCACAGGCATGCATCACGCCTTCAATGGTAGACTTATAATCTATTTGATTCTCTTCTATAATAGGTAATGCATCCATGTCTGCGCGCAAAGCAATGATACGTTTAGACGGATTTTTTCCTTCGATGATACCCAAAACACCTGTCGTTGCAATGACTGTAAATGGAATGCCTATTGCAGTCAACTGCGCTTGTACATATTTACTTGTTTCAAACTCTTGATAACTCAATTCCGGATGCGCATGCAAATGTCTTCTTATCGCAATATTTTCGGCTTGATGCTGCGCAGCTAAGGTTTTAATTTTGTCGAGTAACATAGTTTAGTAATTACTTTTAGTTTGGTCAATCTGCGCACCTGTAACAATGGCTACTCCTGCACTACAACCAATACGAGTGGCACCTGCTTCAATCATTGCTTTTGTAGTGGCATAATCTCTGATACCTCCTGATGCCTTGATCTGTACATTTTCAGGTAGGTATTTTCTAAACAACTTCACCGCTTCAATACTTGCACCCTTCTCGGCATAGCCGGTGGATGTTTTTAAATAATCGATTCCTGCTATACCATAAATGTCACAGCATTTTATAATTTCATCATCCGTTAATACACCTGACTCAATAATTATTTTTACCACCTTGCCCTTAGATCGTATCACTGGCATGATATGGTTGATCTCATCCGCAATCGCCATCCAATCTCCGTTTTTGATTGCAGAGATATTGGCCACCACATCCAACTCATCGGCCCCATCCACCATGGCCAAGATAATTTCTGCGATCTTCGCTTCAGTAGCACTGTACCCAAAAGGGAAACCAATTACTGTAGCCACTTTGACATTGGACCCCGTCGTTAATTCCTTAGCTAATTTCACAAAATTAGGCGGTACGCAAACGGCAGCAAATGCATGTATTTTAGCTTCTTCACATACTTTATGAATATCTGAAACCAAGCAAGTTGGTTTTAAAATAGTATGATCGATGTATTGGTTAACTGGCAACATAATTTATTTTTTAAGCCATCTCTCTCCCGTGACAAGCTTTGTATTTTTTTCCGCTACCACAAGGGCAGGGATCATTGCGTCCAATTTTTGGACCCACTGTAATAGGCGCTTGTTTTGGTGTAGATGGATCATGGTATTCATTCTCTGTTGGTATACCATCTTCGGTTCTATTTGCACTCAACTTACTCAAGTCTGTTTTTTGTTGACGACCTTCTTTCACCTCATTCGCTTCGGAAGGAATATGTGCATGGCATAAAAACTGTACCATTTTATAGTTGATCTCGATATCCATTTTTCTGAACAATTCAAAAGCTTCCATTTTATAAATTACCAATGGATCTTTTTGTTCATAGGTGGCTGTTTGTACGGATTGTTTTAAATCATCCATTGCACGCAGATGCTCTTTCCATGCATCATCAATTAAACTCAATGCAATTGATTTTTCAAATTCGGTAGCCAATAAAGCACCGCTTGTTTCTATATTTTTATCCAAGTTCACTAGCACATTAAAAACCATTTTGCCATCGCTTACTGGCACAATGACGTTTTCAATATGTTTACCTTCTTGCGTTCTAATATTCTTAAAGACAGGGATGCTGTTTTGCATCATGTCTTTCTTCTTATACTCGTAATGTGCAATCGCTTCTTGGTATAAAGATTCTGCCAAGTCGTTTTCTTTTTGTGCAGCAAAGTCTTCCTTTGTCATTTTTGAATCCAAGCCTACTTGAACAATTAAAGCCAATTTTAAAGCCTCATAATCATTGGTCATTTTGTGTGCGAAAGCTACATTTTCAATCACTTGATAAAATGCATTGTCCACATCTAAAGCCAATCTTTCTCCAAACAAAGCATGGTTTCTTTTTTTATAAATCACTGTTCTTTGTTTGTTCATCACATCATCATATTCTAACAAACGCTTTCTAACACCAAAGTTATTTTCTTCCACTTTTTTCTGTGCACGCTCAATCGACTTGGTGATCATACTATGTTGAATCACTTCTCCTTCTTTGTAGCCTGCAAAGTCCATTACTTTAGCAATACGCTCACTTCCAAACATGCGCATTAAATCGTCTTCTAGAGAAACAAAGAACTGAGAAGAACCCGGATCACCCTGTCTTCCGGCACGACCTCTTAACTGTCTGTCTACACGACGAGAGTCATGACGTTCTGTACCCAATATGGCTAAACCGCCTACCGCTTTTACTTCGGGGCTTAATTTAATATCTGTTCCGCGACCCGCCATATTCGTTGCAATCGTCACTGCACCAGTCAAGCCAGCCTCTGCAACTACCTGTGCTTCTCTAGCATGTTGTTTCGCATTTAATACATTGTGTGGGATATTTTTTTGACGCAACATTCTACTTAATAATTCACTCACTTCCACTGATGTCGTACCCACCAAAACAGGTCTTCCTTCTGCTCTTAAGGCTTCTATGGATTCAATCACCGCGCCAAATTTTTCGCGCTTTGTTTTGAAAACTAAATCTTGTTCATCATTTCGAACAGCAGGGATATTGGTTGGAATAGAAACCACATCTAATTTATAGATACTCCAGAACTCTGATGCTTCAGTTTCTGCTGTACCTGTCATACCACCCAACTTGTGGTACATTCTGAAAAAGTTTTGCAAAGTGATGGTTGCGTAGGTCTGTGTAGCAGCCTCAATCTTCACATTTTCTTTTGCTTCAATCGCTTGGTGTAAGCCATCTGAATAACGACGACCTTCCATGATACGACCTGTTTGCTCATCTACAATCTTCACTTGACCGTCAATTACTACATACTCAAGATCCTTGTCAAATAAAGTGTAGGATTTCAATAATTGATTAACCGTATGAATACGATCTGCTTTGATACTGTACTCGGAAATGATTGCTTCTTTTTGTTGCATTTTCTGCTCGGCAGGAATTTGCACATCCAGGTCAATCGCATTTAATGCAACACTGATGTCTGGCAATAAAAAGAAATTCGGATCTTCCCCAGCGCCTGTAATCAAAGCCAAGCCCATGTCTGTTAATTCAACTGAATTATTTTTTTCATCAATGTGGAAATACAATGCTTCGTCCACAATTGGCATCTCTCGTTGCTGATCTGCTAAATAGTAATTTTCCGCCTTTTGTAATTTAACACGAATACCAGGCTCACTTAAATATTTTATCAAAGCGCCATTCTTAGGCAAAGCCCTGAAAGCACGATACAAAGCCAATCCGCCATCTTTAGGATCGTCATTGCCTTCGCTAATTTTCTTTTTTGCTTCTATCAAAAATTGATTCGCCACTTTCTTTTGAATCTCTACCAATTGTTCGATCCTTGGCTTTAATTGAAAGTATTGTTGCTCTCCTGTTTGATGTCCAATAGGACCTGAAATAATCAAAGGTGTACGCGCGTCATCAATCAAAACACTATCCACCTCATCCACCATCGCATAATGGTGTTTACGTTGTACCATTTCGTTTGGCGTATGCACCATATTGTCTCTTAGATAGTCAAAACCGAATTCATTGTTGGTACCATAGGTGATGCCCGCACGGTATGCATTTCTTCTATCTTCTGAATTTGGCTGATGCTTGTCAATACAATCTACCGTAATGCCCAACCACTCAAATAAAGTACCATTCCATTCACTATCTCTTTTCGCCAAATAATCGTTCACTGTAACAATATGCACCCCTTCGTCTGCAAGGGCGTTTAAGTAAGCTGGTAAAGTAGACACCAAAGTCTTACCCTCACCTGTAGACATTTCGGCAA
>CALPLN020000040.1 GCA_943324415.2 Sediminibacterium ginsengisoli
AATATAGTACTGAAAGAAAAAACGACTGTAAACCAAAATTCTACTAAAAGCACTTTCGACCGAAATCTTATTTTCTTTATTGGTGTAAGTTGTTTGTTACTTGTTCCTGTTTTTAAAACAATAACGCATTTACCTCCCTACATGGGGATGTTATTTAGTTTAGGAATCATGTGGGCGCTAACAGAATTAATACATCACAAAAAGGATGAAGAAGAAAAAGGGATTTTATCGGTGAATCATGCCTTAAAAAAAATCGATACCCCTAGTATCCTGTTTTTTCTCGGTATTTTAATGAGTATCGCAGCTTTAGAACAGGCAGATATTTTACATCATGTAGCAGGATATCTAGACCATGAATTTGGGAACATTCAGATCATTGCTGTTTTAATTGGTTTAGTATCTTCTGTTTTCGACAATGTTCCCTTAGTTGCAGCTTTACAAAGCATGTACAGCTTGTCGGTTTACCCTACAGATCACTATTTCTGGGAGCTGTTGGCATATACGGCGGGAACCGGCGGCTCAATACTCATCATCGGTTCAGCAGCTGGTATTGCAGTCATGGGTATGGAGAAAATTGATTTCTTCTGGTATCTTAAAAACATCAGCTGGGTCGCTTTATTAGGTTTTTTAGCAGGCATAGTTGTTTTTTTATTAGAAAATGTCTAGTTTTGATGTTTAAACATTGAATTATGAAAAATATAGTCAAGATATACGCACCTCCAGCACCCCATATGGTTGGAGATGGTTTTAGAGTCCACAACTTTATCCCTTCTTTTCCTGCATTGTCTATGCAGAGAATGGATCCTTTCATCATGTTGGATTATGGCTCAAAATTTGTGTTTCCTCCAGCGCCAACTCCTAAAGGTGTCGGTGTGCATCCTCATAGAGGGTTTGAAACAGTGACCATTGCTTACAAAGGACAGGTGGCTCATCATGACAGTTTTGGTAATTCAGGTATCATTCATGAAGGGGATGTGCAGTGGATGACCGCAGCATCTGGATTATTACACAAAGAATACCATGCTGAATCATTTGCCAAAACCGGCGGTGCGTTTCAGATGGTACAGCTTTGGGTGAATCTTCCTGCTAAGGATAAAATGTCTGCCCCAAAATACCAGGCCATTACAAATGAGCAAAAGGCTAAAGTGATTTTAGCAGACGGCAAGAGTTATGTAGAAGTGATTGCCGGAAAATATAAAGACCAACAAGGGCCAGCAAATACCTTTACAGAAGTGCATTTGCAAAATGCAATATTGGCAAAAGGGGTGAAGGCTGAATTTGATTTTCCATCTACAAATAATACTTTTTTAATTGTGATTGAAGGCAGTATCACTGTCAATGGATCGGATCCAATACCCGTGGATCATTTTGTAGAAATGGATAAGAAAGGAACTTCCTTCACTATCGAAGCAGTAGAAGATGCAAAAGTATTGGTCGCGAGCGGAGCACCTATTGGTGAGCCTATTGCGGCACATGGTCCTTTTGTGATGAATACAAGAGACGAGTTAGTGCAGGCGTTTAATGATTACAATGATGGAAAATTTGGCCATCTAGAAGATTAATACCTAAATATAATTTTAATACAATTTTATGCAAACGATTTTACATACAGCAAATTCAAGAGGTGACGCTAACCATGGCTGGTTACATAGTAAACACAGTTTTAGTTTTGCAAATTATTACAATCCAGAAAAAGTGCATTTCGGTGTATTGCGTGTATTGAATGATGATTTTGTAGAAGCAGGTATGGGCTTTGGTTTACATCCACATGACAATATGGAAATTATCTCTATTCCTTTAGAGGGTGATTTAGAACATCAAGATAGTATGGGGAATCATACAGTCATTAAGCACGGCGACATTCAAGTGATGAGTGCAGGAACTGGCATCAAACATAGTGAGTACAATAAGAATAAAGATCAAGCTGTTAAGTTCTTGCAAATTTGGGTCATCCCAAATAAAAAGAATGTAACCCCACGTTATGATCAAATAACATTAGATCCAAAAGATCGTAAGAATCAACTACAACAAGTGTTGTCTCCTAATCCAGAGGACGCAGGTGTATGGATACATCAAGATGCTTGGTTCCATTTAGGAAAATTTGATCAAGATTTTACAACAGCGTACACTATAAAAAAGCCAGGCAACGGATTATATGCTTTTGTCTTGTATGGCGCTTTTGAAATTGCCGGACAACAGTTGGCTAAAAGAGATGCATTGGGCATCACCGACTTCGATCAGTTTGAATTAAAAGCGTTGACACCCGATGCCGAAATTTTATTGATGGAGATTCCGATGGAGTTGTAGATGATTTAGTGAGGATGTTTGCTTTTAAAATAATAATGCAAAAGTACATCTTGGTCAATTTTATTTATCTCGATTAAATCTAAGTTATAAGTATCCTGAATACTTATTGATTTGTCTTTACCTATCATTGAAATTCCATGCTGGTCATTTAGAATTTTTGGGGCTATAAACCAGTACAATTCATCTGCGAAATTCTGCTCAATTAAACTTGTATTGATCATATTTCCTCCTTCAGTTAAAATTGTAAATAGCCCTTTTTCTAGTAAACTAGATGCTACAGATGTAAAAATTAAACCATCCTCGTTAAACGTCCCTTTTATAAAGTCAATTCCACTTGATTGAGATGATGCTCTATTTTTATTAGAAATAAAATAAATTTTTGTATTTGTTCTTTTGTAAAAAATTGGAAGAGAGGCGAATTCCTCATTTAATAAACTAAGTTCTTTGTCTATGACAATTACATTGGTTTCTATCATTGGCTTATTGTTCATACGAATTGTCAAACTTGCCTTGTCCTGAATAATAGTTTTATAACTGGTCAAAATAGCATCTGTATTTGCGCGCAATTGTGTATGAACATATTGCCTAGATTGTTCATTGCTGATCCATTTACTTTCTTTACCTCTATCGGCAATTTTCCCATCGATTGTACTAGCTGTTTTTAAAATAAAATAAGGTCTTTGCTGAAGATGTTGCGTAAAAAATCTTCTGTTTAAAGAAATTGCTTCAGAATCATTCATTACTTCAACTTCAATGTTATTTTGTTTTAATTTTTCGACGCTTTGCACTGTTGGATTTGGATCTAAGCTTGCAATAACCACCTTTTTTATGCCATGCTGAATAATTAAATCACAACAAGGTGGCGTTTTGCCAAAATGTGAACAAGGCTCAAGACTAACGTATAGCGTAGTTTCATGCAGGTCTTTATTTTTTTTTAACGCGTCTTCAATTGCATTTACTTCTGCATGCGTCCCACCTAATTTTTGATGATACCCTTCTCCAATAATCTGTCCAGTCTGATCTACAAGAATAGCTCCAACAAATGGATTCGGGCGAATTTCGTTATCGGTGGCTTTTCTTGCCAAATTTATAGTGTATTCAATTGCTTCCTTCTGAGTCATTCGATATATCTTTGCAGTTCAAAATTACTCAAACTATTGCATATGTTTACAGGCATTGTACAGAAAGGAAAAATACAAGAGATTCATTCTTCTGAAGATGGTTGGGAATTAGCGATTTCGATGCCAGTATTTGCTTCAATTGTTCAACTAGGAGATAGTGTAGCTATTGACGGCGCTTGTTTAACGGTGACTAAAGTAGTGGACGATGTCATGTATTTTTTTGTCTCTACTGAGTCAATCGCAAAAACGATCATCCATCATTATAAAATTGGTGAAACAGTCAATACTGAACTGCCTATGCAACCCAATGGTTATTTAGGGGGGCATTATGTATTAGGACATGTTGATGCTACGGCTAAAGTGAGCGAAATCAAAATCACACCAACTGCTTGGTTTTTAACCATAGAACTCCCTGAACAATTTGTAAAATATATTGTTTATAAAGGGTCTATAGCAATCAATGGAGTAAGCCTTACCATTAATGAGGTGAATCAAAACCAAGTTAATTTATGTATTATTCCAACAACATTAGATAAAACGAATATCAATCAACTTTCTGTAGGAAGTAGTGTGAATATCGAATTTGATATTTTAGCAAAATATACGGAGCAGTTACTACTAAAAAGAAATGTGTAATGTTTGACAATGTGCAAGAGGCATTAGATGCTTTTAAAAGTGGACAACCAATCATTTTGGTTGACGATGAAGATAGAGAAAATGAAGGGGATATCGTTTTCCCTGCAGCTTTGGCATCTCAGGAAAAAATTAATTTTTGTGCAAAATATGCAAGAGGACTTGTTTGTATTGCGATGCATGAATCAATTGCAACGCAAATAGGAATTTCGCCCGTCCGTACAAATCATGCTGATCCTTTTCATACTGCATTCTATGATTCTATTGACGCCATTCCTGCGCTTGGCATCACAACCGGCATTTCTGCCAAGGAGCGCGCTATTACGGCTCGTCAAGTGGTAAATCCTGCCGCCATCGCATCTGATTTTATCAAACCAGGACATTTATTTCCAGTAGTAGCAAAAGAAGGAGGATTATTGGTTAGAAAAGGACATACCGAAGCAGCCGTTGATTTATGTTTATTGACTGATTTAGCACCAGCTGCTATCATATGTGAAATTATGGACGAAGCTGGCGATATGTTAAGAAGGGATGGTTTAGCTGATTTTGCTAAAATACATCAACTTAAAATGATCACTATTGAGCAGCTCATTGAATATAGAAAGTTGGAAACGAACAATTTAAAATTCAATGTCGTAAATCTAGATCAATCAACAAAACGTGCTAATGAATCAATAGTGCTTTTATCACAGTCTTCCTTACCCACTGAATTTGGTTTGTTTGATGTTGCTGTATATCAAAACAGGACCACAAAAGAGTCGCATGTGGTTTTGTCCATCCAAAAAGAAATTGCACATAAGCCTATTGTCCGCTTTCATAGCGAATGTCTTACTGGTGATATTTTTGGAAGCCTTAGATGTGATTGTAAGGCACAATTGCACAATGCCTTGAAGCAAATTGCAGAGCATCAACATGGATTTTTAATCTATTTAAAAGGCCATGAAGGTAGAGGTATTGGCATAGGACAGAAGATTGCTGCTTATGCATTACAAGACGAAGGGTTGAATACGTATGATGCAAATTTAAAATTGGGACTTCCTGAGGACGATAGAACTTACGATGATGCCATTGCTATACTTAATCTATTGAATGTGGATCATTTTACTTTTATTACCAACAATCCTGATAAGTTATCAGCGATTCAAAAAGCAGGCCTTCAATGTGAACAAATGATTGTGCCACCTTTCGTTACTGAGCAGAATAAAAAATATTTACAAGACAAGGCAAGCCTTGCCAACCATAAAATAAACATCTAGCATGATTGCAATTATTAAGGCAAATTTCAATGCCCACATCACAGATTTACTATTAGCAGGTTGTATAGATGAATTAGATAGTAGAAATGAAAAATACAAGGTATTTGAATGTGCAGGTGCTGTAGAAACGGTTGTTTTTGCCAATCGTGTTATTGCAACCAATCAATATGGTGCAGTGATTGTGATAGGTGCAATTATTCAAGGCGATACCGATCACTATGAATATGTATGTCAATATGTGACTCAGGGATTCGCCACTATTGCTGCGACTCAATTAACTCCTGTTATATTTGGTATTTTAACAACTCAAAATGAGGCCTTGGCATATGAAAGAGCTGCGGTAGATAAAATGAATAAAGGCCAAGAATTCGCCATAACTGCAATCGAAATGATTGAATCTTTCAAGACAGTGTAGCGACTAATTCAGCTAAAAAAGACAAATTGTTAGAAAACTTTATTTTACTTGCTCGTACAGGTGATTGATTAACCCGTCTGCCAATCCTATTTTAGGTACATGAATTTCGTCTATGTTGGCCCATTTCATTGCATTTGCATAAATCCTTAAAGCGGGCACAATGACATCAGCCCTGTCTTTCTTTAAATTGTAGGTGTGCATTCGCTCATCCACCGATAAAGGTTCAAGTACTTTATAAAACTCTCTAATCACCTCAATAGGTAGGCTCTTTAATGTTTTTGAATTCACCATGGAGAATATTTTATTGATATTTCCTCCCGATCCAATGGCGATCATTTTAGGATACTTCTTAGCAATGTCCTTTAAAGTTTGTTTCAAATTCTCCCAAGTTGCGTCGTCCACTTTATTTGTAAGAATTCTAACTGTACCTATATTAAATGATTGTTGAAAAGCGACAGTCGATTTATGAAAAAGGGTCACTTCTGTACTTCCTCCCCCAACGTCAATGTATAAGTAACTTTTATTGATATCTAATAACTCTGCAATATGATTTTCATAGATAATCTCAGCTTCTACATCACCAGTAATCACGTCAATCTTTATACCAGTATCTGCTTTAATTTCTTTGATAATTTCTTTAGCGTTGCTGGCGTCTCTCATAGCGCTGGTTGCACACGCAATATAATGATCTACTTCATAGACCTTCATCAATGCACTAAAAGCGTCTATCGTATTTAGCAACATCTTTTTTTTCCTAAATCCAATATATCCTTTTTCAAATACATCAAAGCCTAGTCTTAGTGGAATACGTATTAGATTTAATTTATTAAATTCAGTTTCAGTATTATTCTTAATGACTTCGCAAATAAGTAACCTTGCAGCATTGCTGCCAATATCAATTGCGGCTAAAATCAATGTATTTTATCTTTTACCTTTTAAAAATTTATATGTTTCCTCCTGGGATTTAAAGGCAGTTGCTTTTGTCGAAGATACATATTTATTGCTTAAGTCGATATCTAAGATTCGTGCTTTTTGATTGTCTTTTAATTGAATATGTATGATATCAATGAGTTCTTTTTTTAATATTGGATCTACGATTGGTACCGCTACTTCTATTCTGTGATCTAGATTTCTAACCATCCAATCAGCGCTCGAAACATATACTTTTTGATTGCCTTTATTATTAAAAATAAGCACTCTTGCATGCTCTAAATACTGGTCTATAATACTAATTGCATTCAGTTTTCCTGTATTTTTTTCATCGGCACTCTTAAGGGTCAAGATACCGCGTATAATTAAGTTTACTTTAACGCCTGCCTTAACAGCTTTGTAAAGCGCGTCTAATAAAATAGTATCTGTTAATGCATTCAACTTAATGGTAATTGAAGAGACAAATCCTTTTTTAGCAATTTGAATTTCGTTTTCAATTAAATCTAAAAAGGCTGAACGCATATTGATTGGAGAAATCAATAAATTTTTCATTTTAACGATTGGCTTATCGCCCTGTTGCCAATTTGCTAAATAGTTAAAGATTCTGTTTGCCTCGTTCATTAGTGTTACGTTCTTTGTAATCAAACAATGGTCTGCATAAATTTTTGCAGTTTTCTCGTTTAAATTACCGGTGCTAATAAATCCGTATTGAACCAATTTATTTTTTACTCTTTTTTGAATTACACAAAGCTTGGCGTGCACTTTCATATTCGGGATTCCTACCAATACGGTAATACCTTCCTCTTCCATCAATGTTTTCCATTCCAAATTGGCTTCTTCGTCGAATCTTGCTTTCAATTCTAAAAAGACAGTTACTTTTTTACCATTTCTAGCAGCATTAATCAATGCATTGATCACTTTAGAATTAGATGCCAAACGATAAGCTGTAATCTTAATGGAAATAACGGTATCATCCATAGCAGCTTCGCGTAACATATCTACCACTGTATCATATGCGTGATATGGGAAGTGCAACATGATGTCTTTCTGCATCACCATGTCAAATACCATTACTTTCTTCTTAAACGCTGGATGAATAAATGGCTTTGGTCTAATGTAGCTTGTATCTTTTATAACATCAGGGAAATCCATAAAATGTCTGAAATTATGAATATGTCCCCCTGGTATGATGCTACTTTTTCTATTTAAACCTAGTTTTTTAATTAGAAACTCTAACATTTCAGGGTTCATGTCCTTTTCATATACAAAACGAACAGGTTTGCCTTTTCTTCTGTTTTTAATTCCTTTTGCAATCTTATCAATAAAATTGACGCCAACCTCTTGATCTAAATCAATTTCCGCATCCTTGGTAATTTTAAATACATGCGCGTCAAACTGATTGAATTTAAAATGAGAGAAAATAATGGGTAAATTAAATTCTATTAAATCCTCCAATAACATTACAGTGGTATTTCCATTTTTGGAGGGTAAAATGATAAATCGACCAACTGATTTTGACGGAACTTCAATTAATGCAAATTTTTGTTGGTAGGCATCCGTCTTATTGCCCATTACGATAGCTAGATATAAACTCTTGTCTCTTAGATAAGGCAGCTGTGGTAGATTTTCGATCATCAATGGGATGATATCATGTCTAACTTCGTTTTCAAAGTAAGTTTTTACAAATTCTTTTTGCTCTGCATTGAGTTGCTTATTGTCAACAATCAGTATTTTATGCGCTTTTAGCTCTTTTAATATGTTTTGCCAAATTCTGTTGAATTCGTTTTGTTGCCTCAATACAACTCTTTGAATTTCGTCTAAAATAACCTGAGGAGATGTGATCAAATCTATATTGGCGCGCTTTTTCTTATCCACGAATTCCACCATTCTTTTTAGCGTAGCAACGCGAACTCTAAAAAATTCATCTAAATTATTCGAAAAAATACCTAAAAATCTTATTCTTTCTTGTAACGGTACACTTGTGTCATTTGCTTCTTGCAAAACTCTTGCATTAAAACTGAGCCAGCTAATATCTCTAGGAATGTGCTTTTGTTTCATAATAGCCTGATTGTTAAATGGTAAATGTACTCTTTTACTTTTTTAACGTGTAGAACACTTAATAAATTAATATTAAATTAATAATAAGGTCATCATCTGTTCATATACATCTCCGTACTTTACTCAAACTAACCCAATGAACAAAAGACCATTAGATGTATGCGTTATTAGCGATATCCATTTAGGTACCTTTGGTTGTCACGCCCAAGAAGTTTTAAATTACCTTAAAAGTATCGAGCCTAAAACTTTGATTCTGAATGGGGATATCATTGATATCTGGCAGTTCAATAAACGTTTTTTCCCTGCAAGTCATATGGCTGTGATCAAGCAGATTTTCAGCATGGCAAGTAAAGGTACAAGAGTCGTCTATATCACTGGAAATCACGACGAAGCATTGAGGAAATATGGTCATTTTGAAATGGGCAATATCCAGTTGACTGATAAAATTGTTTTTGAAATCAATGGTGAAAAAAACTGGGTTTTCCATGGAGATGTTTTTGATAGAACTACAAAAGGGGGTGCTAAATTATTAGCCAAATTGGGCGGATATGGGTATGATCTATTAATCTTAATCAATAGCGCTGTCAATTTCATATGCACGCTTTTTGGTCGTGAGAAAATGAGTTTGAGCAAGAAAGTCAAGAATGGGGTGAAAAAAGCAGTTTCCTGGATCAATAATTTTGAACAAACCGCAGCAGAATTGGCTATAGAGAATGGATATAAATATGTTATTTGCGGACACATCCATCAGCCACAACATAGAGAAGTTAGTAATGACAAGGGTACGGTGACTTACTTAAATAGTGGAGATTGGATTGAAAATCTAACTGCCTTAGAATATGTAGACAAAGGATGGACCTTGTACCAATATGATCCAAAACAATTTGAACATATTGACTCTAGGAAACGTATCAAGGTAGTACACTTGCAAGAAGAATTAACTGTTTTAACCAATGAAGTCGCTTTTCAGGTAACTATATAAGCATGAAGATACTTTACGCAGTTCAAGGCACTGGGAATGGGCATATAAGTAGAGCCATTCAGCTATATCCATTTTTAAAAACATATGGCAATGTAGATTTCTATGTCAGTGGATCTAATTTAGACCTCAAGACAGATCTTCCTATTATTGGCAGAAGTAAGGGGATTAGTTTATTTTATAAAGCATCGGGAGGACTTGACTATCTCAAAATCATTAAATCATTTTCATTTAGCATTTTTGTAGACGCCTATAAATTACCTGTCAACAAGTATGATCTTGTAATTAATGACTTCGATTTTGTTACTTCTTTAGCTTGTTTATTTAGGAACAAGAAAAGTGTCCAATTTGGTCATCAAGCAAGTTTTCAAAGTGCGAAAACTCCTAGGGCAAAAAAAGGCAATATGATTGGCGAATTTATCTTAAAACATTTTGTGAAGAGTTCGCACTATTTGGGCTTACATTTTAAATCTTATGACAAAGGGGTATTCAATCCAATCATAAAACAAGAAATCATAGATGCGGTTCCTATTGATGACGGCCATATTTCTGTATACCTACCACATTATGCCATTGCTTATTTAGAGCCATATTTACTAGCGCATCCAAAGCATCACTTTGAAGTATTTAGTGCGGAGGTCAAGTTAATTCGAAATTTCAAAAATATTGTCTACTTTCCTATTAGCAATAGTGGGTTTACAAAAAGTATGATTCGGTCACATGCGGTCGTAACAGGAGGTGGTTTTGAAACTCCTGCAGAGGCAATGTGCATGAATAAAAAAGTATTGAGTATACCTATCTCGAATCATTATGAACAACTTTCTAATGCAGCTGCATTAGAACAGTTAGGCGTTAAGGTCATACCAAAAATCGACCAAAACTTTAAGCGCGTTTTCACTGATTGGATTGAGCATGGCTTACCCATAAAATTAGAATTACAACATTCTACAAAAGATATTGTAGACTATTTAATTACCCAAACAACGTAAAAATTAAAAAATGTATAAAATTTTAAATCAAGACAAAGAAACCGTAGCCTATATCCAGAATATGATGATCTTGAATAAAAAAAGAGAGAAAGTAATTGGATTGGTGATTGGAGACTGTTTCTTTGGCAATGACAATAAAGTGATTGGCAAGATTATTGACCAGACTGTTTATTTACTAAATGGTGAAATTATCGGCTTGATTGAAACGAATAAAGACAAAAAAGACCCTGCACCAAAAAAAGGGTTAATGTTAGAAGCTTGGGATATTTTGAGTAATATCAAAAGTCATACATCGGATTGGATTACCCTGTCTAAAAAGTGGTCAAAAAAATCCTTATCAGATGTATTGCAATAATTAAATCAAAAAATTTAGTTAGTTTAAAAAAGGATTGCTCCATTTTTTATTGACATAGACATTGTTTCCTCCTAAAGTTTGCATAAAGGCAACTACAGCCGCAATTTCAGCTTCCGTCACATTTAAATTTTGGCCATTTCCGCCTGGTCTCAATCTAGGGTCTAAGTTGGTATTTCTTGGATTTACATTAATGGTATTGTAATGGTTGATGACTGCACGCAAACTCCTTAAAACGCCTGTGTGCATCATTGGAGTATTGATTGCTCCAGCAGCATTGGTTATGTCTCTTAAGCTTGCTGCTCTTGTATTCGTAAGATCAATCCCATTGGCACTATTTGCAATACCAATTATGCCATTGTTAAGCGTATTCGGATCTATATCAAATTCA
Source organism: Sediminibacterium ginsengisoli (assembly GCA_943324415.2). Lineage (GTDB taxonomy): Bacteria > Bacteroidota > Bacteroidia > Chitinophagales > Chitinophagaceae > Sediminibacterium > Sediminibacterium ginsengisoli_C. Next base: position 11,432 of record CALPLN020000040.1, read on the forward strand.
GGTGCATTGTGACAAGCATTACAACCCAATCCACCTGTCGTTCTTAGCCCGGCTGCGTTAAATACGGGCGCTGTAATAAAAAGAGCTTTTCCTTGATTTTCGGTTACTGTAAAATTCGGGAAGGGTTGATTGTCATTGTTTACTTGTGCTCTGCCTAAATCATATTTAGAATCAAATGATTGTATACTATTGATGAAAGAAGCTAAGGAAGTTTGGATTCTATTTTCTGTGACGATGGTATCTCCAAATGTGAATTTGAACAATTCCTTATAATAATTAATTGTATTGAGTTTATTCGTCAAGGTGGTAATCGTGCCCCTTCCATTTTCACCACTGAATCCCATTTCAAGATGGTCAACTATGGGCATAGTGGTTTGTACATTTAAATTTGCTGCCCTTTCATTCCAAAAGAATTTTGCTTCATTGGCAAATCTCGTATTGATCAATCGCATGGAATGTCGGATAGTTAATCCTCCTTCTACTCCAGCACTCACAATAGCAGTATCCCCAAAAGCAAAGTTTTGTTTATGACAACTTGCACAAGAAATGGTATTGTTGATACTTAGATTTTTATCATAAAATAACACCCTACCTAAAGTAGCAGTTTTGTCTGTAATGACATTTGGGCCTAAATTGTTTTTCAAGATATACGCTGGTTTATCCTGATTGGCGTAGTTGTCTAAATTAGCAGGATCGATTGAACTGCCTAATGCTAGTTTAATGGCAGCATAAGGATCCACTGTTGTAGCTGTTTGCGTATTTGTAGTTCCTATATTAGTAATAGGAATGATGGTTATTGCGTCATTTTTTGAACATCCTAATGTACTAAAAATACCCGCTAAAAGAGTTGCTGTAAGGAATGATGGTATACGCATAGGATAAATTTAGTTTGTTTAGATGGATGATTTCCATACTATGACAAGCTATTTACCCATTGGTTTAACCATTGGCATTTATTTAACATTTAAATTTTCGACTTCAATACATTCCAAGGACCTCCATTGTACACTTCAACGCCAGCAGATTTTAAGATAGATTTTGCCATACCGCTTCTTGATCCACTTCGGCAGACAGTGATTACTGCTTTGCCGGATTTTTTTAATTCAGGAATAGCTTTTTGAATCGTTTGCAAAGGTATATTTTTAGAGGCTTTAATATGACCTGCATCAAATTCCTGAGGTGTTCTCACATCAATAATGGTTGCGCCAGCTTCTACTAAGGCCTTAAAATCTGCTTTTGGTCCAAATAAGTTTTTTAAAAATCCAAACATGGTAAAAATTTATGGTTATTAATTTAAAAATCAAATGTCGACCAACTGGGTGACAACTTGGGTGATATTTATCACGCAATGATTTTATATGATTCTTTAATTTTGGGTATTAAATAGCTATTATGTCAAACACAGAAACATTCGGAACCATTATAAAAGGCGATAAGCCTGTATTAGTTGATTTTTTTGCTACCTGGTGTGGTCCTTGCAAAATGATGCACCCGATTTTAGAACAAGTTAGCAAGCAAATGGGGGATCAAGTTAGAATCGTAAAAATTGATGTAGATAAAAACCAACAATTGGCTTCACAATTGAATGTAAGCAGTGTGCCTACATTAGCGATTTTTAAAAATGGCGAAATTGTATGGAGACAACCTGGAGTACAACCAGCAAATGTACTTTCA
>CALPLN020000041.1 GCA_943324415.2 Sediminibacterium ginsengisoli
AATGGCGGATTTGCAGATGTCTATACGGTGTTTGCAAAAATAGATGGTGAACAATTTACTGCATTCATTGTAGAGCGCGGCATGGAAGGATTTACACTTGGACCAGAAGAACATAAGATGGGGATCAAAGGATCTTCTACCGTGCAATTGTATTTTCAAGATTGTAAAGTACCGGTAGAGAATGTATTGGGTGAAATAGGAAGAGGACATATCATTGCTTTCAATATTTTAAATATTGGAAGATTGAAATTAGGGGCTGCAACCATTGGTGGAGCAAGAAGAGCTTTAAGCACTACAATAAAATATGCTAAAGCAAGAGAGCAGTTTAAATTGCCCATTGTAAAATTCGGCGCCATCAGACATAAGTTAGCAGAAATGGCCATTCGTTTATGGGTGGGAGAATCTGCTTTGTACAGAGTGGCAAAAAATATAGATGAGAAGGAACATGAATTATTAGCAGCAGGTAAGGATTTATCAGCAGCATTATTAGGCGGTGCAGAAGAATACGCGATTGAATGTGCTATCTTAAAAGTATTTGGATCAGAGGTATTGGATTTTGTAGTAGACGAAGGCGTACAAATACATGGAGGAAATGGATTCAGTGATGAGTATGAAATTTCAAAAGCGTATAGAGATAGCAGAATCAACAGAATCTACGAAGGTACCAATGAAATCAACCGTTTGCTGACAGTGGATATGGTATTGAAAAGAGCCATGAAAGGACAATTGGATTTGATGGGACCAGCAATGGGCGTACAAAAAGAATTAATGAGTATACCTGATTTTGGTAGCGAAGACGAAGCACCATTTGCAAAAGAGAAAAAGGCAATTGCGAATTTCAAAAAATGTATTTTGATGGTAGCAGGTGCTGCAGTACAAAAATTAATGATGACATTAAGTAAGGAGCAAGAAATCTTAATGAATATCGCAGACATGTCTATTATTACCTACCATGCAGAATCTGCATTATTAAGATTAGAAAAATTAAGTAAAACAAAAACAGAAGCAGAGTTAGCTGTTCAAACTGCAATTGTAAAAACCTACATCTATGATGCAGCAGACGCCATTAACAAAGCAGGGAAAGATGCCTTGAATAGTTTTGCAGAGGGCGATGAATTACGCATGATGCATATCGGCTTAAAGCGATTCACTAAAGTGGATCCATTTAATACCAAAGATGCAAGAAGAACCATCTGTGCGCAATTGGTAGCCGACGACGGATATAAATTATAAAATAGTAGTAAGTGAATTGGTTTTGAATTGAATAGAAAGTGCCGCTCAATGAGCGGCCTTTTTATTGCCAATCATCCAATATGATTTACTAGTGATAGATTGTGTTATACAATGCGCACATTACGTGAAAAACTTTCTTCCAAAGAGATGAAAGTTTCAGTACGCTCAATCCCTTTTATTTTTTGTAGTTCATCATGTAATACATAGCGCAATTGTTGAATGTCTTTACATACAATTTCAGCGAACATACTATAGTTCCCTGTGGTATAATTTAAACGAACGATCTGTGGAATATTTTTTAATGCCAAGGCCACAGAATCATACATCGAACTCTTCTCTAAGTACACGCCAATAAAAGCAATCACATCATAACCTAAGACTTTCATGTCTACCGCCAATCTTTTACCCTGTACGATGCCTAAGTCCTCTAATTTTTTTATCCTTACGTGGATGGTACCACCTGATACAAAAAGTTGTTTTCCTAAATCAGCATATGAAATCTCTGCATCTAACATCATATGTTGAATAATTTGCAAATCCAGCTTATCTAAGCTTTTGACAGCATTCAATTTGGCGTTGTTTTTAGGTTCCATTTTAGTGTTTTTATAAATATAAATGCAATTTATTAGAAATTTACTACATTTTAAAATATTTACTTAAATTATTTGCAACATATACCCCAATACCTTAGTTTTGATATATCAAATGAGGGGAAACATTGAAGATACTTCGAAAAAAGCCCATCAAATAAAAGTTCTTAATACTGTGGGGTGATGAAAATTTGGAATACATGCCTCCTTGTCTCGGAGGTGGGGATCACGGGATAAACGTAACATAGAGCCGTCTAGCAATAGGCGACCAGGGTCGACCACTGAACTTTGTGTTATAGCTAACTGCCCCTTGGAGGTTCGACCCCTCCCCCTACAGCAACTAAAAAGCCGCTCCATTTTGGAAGCGGCTTTTTTATTTTAAACTTATCTCGTTTATTTCGAACGAAACTATTGCTTGTATTATTTACACTTTTGCTTTAAACCCAAGTTTTGCAGGCGTAATCGGCAAATCTCTCACTCTTATTCCAGTGGCGTTGTACACTGCATTACTTACCGCAGCAGCAAATCCAATCAATGCAATTTCACCAATCCCTTTTGCACCAATGGAGTTCATATTCACATCTGGCTTGTCAACAAACCAAACATCGGTTGGAGGGATTTGAGAATGCAAAGGCACATGGTAAGCGCCAAAGCTCGCGTTGATAATTTGGCCAGACTGATGATCCATTTCCAATTGCTCTGTTAAAGCCATTCCAATACCGCCTACTACCCCTCCAATCATTTGGCTTCTGGCGGTCTTAGGACTGATAATTTTTCCTGCATCTCCTGTCGTCACTACTTGTAAAATTTTGATGGTGCCATCTTTAGGATTGACTGCCACTTTTACATAATGAGAAGAGAAGGAATTGCTGGTGAACTTTAATTGCTCTGCAGTTTTACCCGAAGAGGCAATGGTCAAATCAATTTTTTTATCAGGGATGAATTGTAGTAAATCAACAATCGCAATTTTAATATTCGCATCAGCTAATGCAACCACCATTTCATTCTTCACTTCTAGCGCATCGGATTTCAAAGTAGCAAAAGCAGGCGCATATTTGATGGCTAAGTCTTTTAAGTTTTGTTTTAAAGTCGTACATGCCAAATCCACTGCAGACCCTACGGTAGAGGTTGTACCTGATCCACCTTGTGAAGGTCCAGGAGGCAAATCAGAGTCACCTAATTTAAACTTCACTTTCTCTATTGGCATCTGCATTGCGGAAGCTGCAATTTTAGTCATCGACGTTGTCGTTCCTGGTCCCATATCACTCACGGCGCATTCTAAAGTTAATTTCCCCTCCTGATTCAATAAGGCACGAACCGTTGCAGCACCTTTGCCTGCACCAAAAACACCATTCGCCATACCATAACCAATCAGCATTCCATTTTCTTTCAAACTACCAGGTACAGTCGGACGATTTTTCCAACCAATTTTATCTTTTCCGTAGGCATAACAATCTTTTAAGTTGATGTCCGAGAAAGGCAATTTATTTTCAGGATTCACTGTAGTAAAGTTTTTTATTCTTAACTCAATAGGATCCATTTTTAATTTATAAGACAGCTCGTCAATAGCCGACTCTAAACCATAAGAGCCAGTGGCTTCCCCTGGACCTCGCATCCAAACAGGTGTGCTCAGATCAAGCGGTAGCATACTATATTTTGTATCCACGTTATCGCAAGCATATAAAAATTTAGAGACGTTCACAATGCCTTCTCTAAAATCTTCGTAACGAGAAGTACCACTAATGGCTTCGTGGGTAATGCCAACAAAACGACCAGAAGCATCTGCACCAATCCCTATTTTCTGCCAAGACTGAGGACGATAGCCCACCAACGTAAACATTTGAGGACGCGTTAAAACTAATTTAACAGGACGATTTAATTTTTTTGAAGCCATCACTGCTGCAGGCACATTGGCCCAACTTCTTAAACCACTACCAAATCCACCCCCTACATTTTCTGCAATCACCCTTACATTTTTATCTGACAAACCAAATGTACGAGCCACAGTAGACTGTGTACTTTTTGGTCCTTGTGTCTTATCGTATAAAGTCACTTTATCCTCGCCTTCCCAGAACTCAATGGTAGCATGCATTTCCATAGGAAGATGCACTTCTGCTGGAATAGCATATTCTGCTTCAACAAAAACAGGTGCTTCTTTAAACTTATTTTCAATGCCTCTTTTATAAGCGACTGTTCCTTTTAATTTTGTAGCGTCTTTTCTTGCAAGATCAAAATTTGTTTCAAAAGCTTGTGATTCATATTCTGCACGCACCAAACGAATGGCAGCATTTGCATTCTCTAAACTATCTGCCACAATCAATGCGATAGGTTGCCCAAAAAATCGTACTTGATTATCGTATAACACTTTGTGACCGCGCCATTCATTCTTTATATAACCAGGCACAGATGGACAGTTGGCATAGTAAATCACATCCAATACACCAGGAGATGCCAACGCTTTTGCGGTGTCTATATTTTTGATGGTACCCTTTGCAATGGTACTCGTTACAAAAACTGCATAAGCCATATTGGACATATTGTATTCTGCAGTATATTTTGCTTTGCCTGTTACTTTATCTGCTCCGTCTACACGCTCATCGGCAAAGTCAAGTTTGAAATAATTGGTATTGTTCTCGTCGAAATGCATATTGTTCATAAAAGAAAATTAAATGGATTAAATTTTAGCACCAGATTTTGCAACTTCATCAATCGCGTCTACGATGTTTTGATACGCACCGCATCTACAAATATTGGTATCCATATACGCTTGAATACTTGCTCTGCTGCCAGCCTTGCCTTCTCTAACGCAAGCCACCGCAGACATAATTTGACCAGAAGTACAATAGCCACACTGGAAAGCGTCATGCTTTAAGAATGCAGCCTGCATTGGATGTAATTGATCTCCTTTTGCAAGACCTTCAATCGTTGTAATCTGATTATTCTGATGATTTAACGCCAATTGCGTACAAGATTTTAGTCGTTTCCCATTGACATGGATGGTGCAGGCGCCACATTGTCCCATCTCGCAACCTTTCTTAGTGCCAGTATACCCAATCTGTTCTCTTAATAAATTTAGCACTGTGGTTCTAGCGTCAATTTCAAATGACACAGATTTTCCATTGAGTATAAACTGTAATTTTTCTTTCGCGATGGGCATCGGAACGATTGCATCGGCAGCAAATGTTTTCACTAAAACAGAGGGCGTAAAATAAAGTACTGCTAGGGAGGCAGATTTTTTTAGAAAGCCTCTTCTTGCATCGTCAAATTGACAAGGATTCATATACATCGATTTGATGTAATTTACCTAAAAAGAAAGCGCGCTCAAAAAAAAGTTGGATGACAGACTACAATTTCTCCGCAGACTTACCCGGTTTGGCGTAAGCATAGCGGTCAATCAGTTCGGTGTGGTAGTAGGCGTCTAGACCATTGCTACAGATGGTCCCAGCTTGATCCAAATGTAGAAATCCATCCGCTGTGGGTTGAAGCGAAGGGTCAATGAAGACTTGCTCTAACTGACCAATCACTAAGAAGGTATGATTCAATTGAATAGGTACAATTTCTTTTAAAGAAAGCAGGTATTTGATATGGCTCTCTTTTACAAAAGGCACTTGCACGCCATCCATATATTCCTCGGTCAGTCCAACTTCAGTGAATTCATTTACTTCGTCTGGATATTTGGCACTTGTTTGATGTGCTTTGTCTAAAAAGTTGGCATGGATATGATTGACAGTATAAAAACCATTGGCTTCAATATTGGCAAGGGTATGCGGCGCAGCAGCAACCGGGCGGTTGATATAGCCAATCAGTGCGGGATCAGAACCAATATGGACCATGCTGCTGAACATGCCCAAATTAGGAACGCCTTGTGTATTGATGGTGCCAATCAAACTTGCCGACTTAAAGCCCGTTAAGCTATTGATAAAATTGGCTCTATAAAATCTCTCCCAGGACTGCCATTCGGCAGGTGTAAACTGTTGCATATAAGATTAACAAGTGAAGGATTAAAAAGTTGAGTTGGCTGTATCTAAAACTACCTAAACGAGAATAAGTTCATTGATGTTAAACTGACTCCCTCTTTTGTTTGCAAATTGCAATTGGTAAAGGGATGCGTTGAGAAAAACAAAGCGGTCATCACCGTGCGTCCACCATCTGCAAATAATTCAACGGAAGTTTTATCTATTAAAAGTGATAAGTCCATCTTAGCATCAGCTACAAACCTTGGTGCCGTTGCCATTGCTGCAAAGCCTTCGTAAAAATTAGACACACCTGCGTTTCTGCGATCGATAAAGAATTGTTTTTTTACGGCATCATATCCAACAATCAATTTTTCATTGAACGCATTTGAAAAAACAAGGTCAAAATCAGTGGCTTTTAAAATTTCAAGGTCAATACGATTAGGCATCGTTTTTCCGGCATCCATCAGCGTAAATTCTTTTTCAGCAACTATATTTCCTTTCGAAAGGATTTTTGAAAAGCGTGTATCTAATTCCTTCACAGGATGAGACACTAAAAGAAAATCGTTTTGACTAGCACTATATTTTGATTTCGAAATTGAACTTTCATTTAAATTTATATTGGTGTTTGAAGTTGCGTTTCCGTTGGTATTGTGTTTTACCAAACTCAACTCCCTTGGTACGGTCATCGCACTTCTCCATTTTTCTGTAGGCACTAGATTCGCGTAGTTCCAATTACTCATCCAGCCAATTAAAATATTTCTATCTCCAACATTTGAAAAAGTCACGCCCGCATAATTATCAGGACCATAGTCCATCCATTTAATATCAGTTGAATAAGGCTTGAATTCATGACCATCAAAATCACCTACCATATATTGTGTGGCAGAGCCACTATTCGGTCCACCTGGATTCATGCTCACTAATAAAACCCAAACAGTTTTTCCATTGACTTTAAACGACAAAAGATCGGGGCATTCCCAAACACCACCATGTGCAAAGAGGTCTTTTCCCATCTCCGACTCTTTAGACCAATTGATTAAATTAGGACTGCTATAAAATTCAACATGATCGGCCACTGCCAAACTCATGATCCATTTTTGAGTGGGCGCATGCCAAATTACTTTTGGATCTCTAAAGTCCTTTAAGTTGGGTGTTTCAAGTACCGGATTCCCTGCATATTTAGTCCAAGTTTTTCCCTCGTCCAAACTATAGGCAATGGATTGATTTTGAAAATCTGTTCTGCCAGCTTTTTCACCCGGCATAAAATGTTGCGTAAAAATGGCCACCAATGGAGCGACGCCATTGCGTCCTAAACCACTTGTATTATTACAATCCAACACTGCTGAACCAGAAAAAATCATCCCAATAGAATCGGGATATAAAGCAATAGGCTGATGTTCCCATTGCACCAAATCCTTACTGGTGGCTTGTCCCCAATGCATGGGCCCCCATACTGTTGCATCGGGATAATGCTGATAAAACAAATGATATTGCCCATTTAAAAAAATCATTCCATTGGGGTCATTCATCCAACCCTTCTGAGGAGTGAAGTGAAAATTGGGCCGATACAAAGTTTCATTTGTAGGATTTGCATCCAGCTTCACTTGACTATGTAAATTAGATTGTACCATAAAAAAAGCAGTCAGCAATAAAATGCGATAAAAATGCATACAAAAGTTTTTAATTAGATAGGGCCTTTAATTGTTGAAGCAATTGTATCACATCCTCTTCTTTTTTAAGATTCAATTTATTGGCATTTACGAATGCATCTATTTGAGCAATGTAATTTGGCAATACTTTTTTAATCGCCTTTAAAGAATGACCACTACCCAATGGAAGCATTTTTTTATCTGCTTTATGATAGATATAAAATAAATCGTCTGACACATATTCCTTAGTTGGCGCGCCTCCATAGACCACTGTTTCCTTAATGCGCTTATGAGTGTATTTTAACAACTGAAATACATCTCCATTACCAAGTACTTCATAAAAAGTGGCAGGCGTATTCTCTTCCACATTCGGATATAAGCACCTAAATAGTTTCGATACTTTATTGTTCTCTTTATCTACACTATTTAAAACGAACTCTTTTGCTTGCTGATTCACTAAATACAATCCATTGCTTTTAGAAAAGTATAACTTATGGTCAAAGTAGGAAAAATTTAAGCTAGAATCAATCGATTCCATCCCATTGACAAAAAGGACTTTACCTAGTCCAAATTTTTCAAACACATAGGGTGTGCCCTGAATGCCAGCTCCGCTTGCAGGTAAGAGTCTACCATTGGCATCGGCAAATTGCACACTTGGAATAGCGTTACCAGTGATCGTTTGAGCAGACAAATGATTGATCACGCAAGAAAAAAATAGTATAAAAATTGGCTTGTACATAGGGAGGATTAAATGATGATACAAGCAAGATAAAAAAAAGGGCGCACTCAATGTAATTGAGGCGCCCTTTTTAACTAAAAAATAAAAATTAGTTCGTGTATCCTGGATTTTGAGTCATCAAAGGATTCGCTTGGATCTCCGTATTAGGGATTGGCAAGATGAATCTGAAGTTACCAGCAGGTAATGTCAAGGCAGTACCTTGCGCATCTACAGCTAAACGAGTGATACCTAAGTTTCTTCTCTTTGCATCAAAGAAACGGTGTCCTTCGTAAGGTAATTCTTTGAAACGCTCAGTCATTACTGCATCAATTACATCACCTTTTGTAGCAAAGCTAGCGTTGGTGTAGTTATTGATTCTAGCAGCTCTTAAAGCATTCAAATCAGCAGCAGCACCAGTGATGTCACCAGTTTCTGCTCTTGCTTCTGAACGAATTAAGTACATTTCACCAGTTCTGAATACTTTAGCATCAGCTAACAATTCACCTGGTGTACCGTAAGCTGTACCAGCATATTTGTTGATCAAAATAGCACTTAAGTTTCTAGAAGAACTCGCTTTTAAGATAGGCTCTTCAAAGAAGTAAGCAGCATAACGAATGTCATTTACTTGATCATACGCATCAATTATACGCTGAGTTGGTCTCCAAGTGATTGTACCGATATTAGCTGCACTTGCAGATGTTCCTCTGTACAAACCACCAATTCTACCACCAGCAGTTGTTGTTCTGCTTAATTTAAATGCCATTTCGCTATTGTCTGTATCCTTCCAGATTTTTGGAAAGTTAGTCTTAGAAGCTAATGGGAATGCAGCGATGTATTCTGTAGCAAAAGTTGCAGCGTTAGCATAATCTTTTGTATACAAAGCAGCTCTAGCTTGTAATGCAGTTACAGCATGCTTAGATGCTCTATAGATGTCTGTGTTTGTTGCAGGCACTAAAGACTTAGCAGCAGCTAAATCAGCATTTAATTTAACAAAATATGGAGCTACTGTCATTCTAGCTACTGGAGATAAAGAAGGCGTCTCCATGTAAGCTAAAGCTAAAGCAGCACCGTCAGCTGTATTGCTATAAAAACGATACAATTCAAAGTGTGCGAAAGCTCTTAAGAATAAGGCTTCACCTTTTACTCTGTTCTTAGTTGCTTCTTGTGCAGCAGTCGTCGCTTTTACGTTTGGTAAAGCTTCTAAAACTCTGTTCACTCTGTCGATGATTCTGTAGTACAAAGGAAATGCAGTATAGCTATCTCTTAAAGAGATATCAGTAGATGCATATTGCCATTCGTGCACAGTTGCAGCATTGTAGAACTCAGCAACTCTTACCTCGTCGGCAAAAACACTGTTCAACAAAATACCCATCTCTACGTTCATAGCTGAGTAAGCACCAATGATGCCAGACTCAACGTTATCAACGGTCTTCAACGCGACGTCTCCGCCGATGAAGTCGGTCTCTTTAACATCTATCACCTTAGAACAAGAAGCAAAAAGGGATAACATTAAGAAAGAACCTATAACCAATTTATTTTTTCTCATTTTATTCATTTTTTAGTTAATTAGAAATTAATATCTAAACCTAATGTGAACATGCTAGGGTTAGGATATTCATTCAAACTAATGTTATTGTTATCTTCTGGATCTAAACCTCTCCATGGACTCCAGATTGCTAAGTTTTGACCTTGAGCATACAATCTACCGCCAGTAAACATTGGCTTACCATTTGGACCTTTGATTGCTGGTAATTGATACGCAACAACTAAGTTTCTAAAACGTAAGAACTTCGCATCTTCTAAGTCAGAAGAAGTAAATCCTCTATCAAATGTAGACTTTTGGAAGAATGCATTGTCACCAGGAGCTTGCCATTGGTTATCGATTAATTCTCTAGAAGCTCTTACGATACCGTGGTATCCAGGAGTACCTCTTGTGATCCAGTTTCTTGTGTTGTTACTTCTAACTACATCAAATTGATAAGAGAATAAACCAGAAAGAGAGAATGCTTTGTAACGGAATTCAAAATCAAATCCACCTTGGTGTTTTGGTAAGTAGCTACCAAACTTAGCGAATTGACCCGCTTTAGCGATATCGTTTGTTACTTTACCATCTGGTGTCTCATATCTTGGAGCTCCTGTTGCAGGATCTGCTCCTAAGTAATTGTAGTTATAGTGAGATCCATAAGGTAAACCTTCTCTGATAACGAATGTACCAGCAAAGAATTCATTCACAGAACCTAAGTCAAGAATTTCATTCACGTTGTAAGAATGGTTCACACCAAGTGTTACACCAAAATCACGTCCTTTGATTACATCAAATTTAGCGTTCAACTCCAAACCTTTGTTTGACATCTTACCAGCATTGATATACAAGCTAGAGAAACCAGTTGTACCAGATAATGGTTGGTTAACGAATAAATCTAAAGTTTTCTCATCATAAGCATCTAAGTTAAAACGAGCACGGCCATTCCAAACACTAAAGTCGATACCGATATTTGATTTTTGAATTCTTTCAATTTTCAAATCAGGGTTACCTGGACTATTAGGAACTAAACCATTGATAGTTGAACCAGCATAAGATGCTGTTCCAAAAGTAGGTACCTGAGGACCTTGATAGTTTGTGATTGATTGTAAACCAGCACCATAAGATGATGTAGAAATAGAACCAATATTTGGAATGATACCAAATGACAATCTCAATTTCAATTCAGAGAAAATATTTTGCTTGCTTAAGAAACGCTCATTTAAAGCATTCCAAGTAAAACCAGCAGACCAAGAAGTTACTTCTCTATTTTCTTCGTTTACGATTCTTGAAGTACCATCACGACGGATATTACCGTTGATAGAGTACTTGTTATCATAAGTATACTTTGCTGTAGCAAAATAAGAACGGATACCAAATCCAGATTTTGCACTAGATGCATTCTGAGGGTAAGTTGCAGCACCATTTGTTGGTAATGCACCAGCACCTTGACCAGTTTGAGTTAAACGCTTGTCCAAGTTGAACAAAGTAAAACCTAAACCTCTTTGGAAACCTCTAACAATCTCAAAGTTAGCAGATGCTTCAACTTCAGATTTGCCGAATTTCTCATTGTATATAGCAGAAGACGTGTTGATAAACTCAGAAGTTACAGTGTTAGATTCTTGAGCCGATCCAGCTTGGAAAGACTGTAAAGAACCAACATAAGAATCTGCGTTGATATAACGATTTACGTAGTTGCTAGAAGCATTCACACCTAAGTTATTTCTAACTGTTAAGGTTGGGAAAATCTTGTAAGCCAATAAACCATTACCAATCATTTTAATTTGATCGAAACCTCTTGTAGTATTCTGTAAACCTTCTAACAAGTTTGCAACTTGCTTGTAAGCCATAGAAGAACTAGCACCCCAGTTCAAAGAACCGTCTGGCTTGTAAGGATTCTCATAAGTTTTAGCTCTGTAAGTCATTTGGAATGGACTTCTTGCGCTATTACCTAAGTAATCACCTTCTGCCAATTGAGATTTAGAATAACCAATGCTACTATTGAATTGAGCAGTGAACTTATCTGTAGAATGATCTAAGTTAAAACGAATTGTATAACGCTTTAAAGAAGAACCTAAGTCAATACCTTGTTGGTCAAAATAACCAGCAGATAAGAAGAACTTAGTTCTGTCAGAACCACCACTTAAAGTTAATTCATGTGATTTTGAAATACCTTCTCTGTAGAAGATGTTTGCATAATCGATATCAATATTACTTAAGCTATCTAAAGAATATTGCTTAGATGCTGCAGTCATACCAGCAGGGATTAGTGGGTTATTTTTTGACCAGTTCCATCCCGGAGTACCTACTAATTTTTCTCTTTCCTCATAAGCCAACATTTCACGCGTGTTCATCAAGTTCAATCTAGCGAAACTTGGACGCTTCGTGATACCATATTGAGTTTTGTAAGTCACTACATTTTTACCAGTCTTACCTCTTTTAGAAGTAATAACAATTACACCCGTACCACCTCTAGCACCGTAGATCGCAGCTGCAGTCGCATCTTTCAATACAGTAATAGATTCAAAATCGTCAGGGTTAATTGTTTGCATGTCAAATGCAGGAATTGGCACACCATCTAATACATACAAAGGCTGAGCACCAGCACCTTGAATAGATTTGATACCACGAATAGTAACCTGCGCACTAGAACCTGGTTGACCAGATCCAGAGTTAACCAACATACCTGGAACACGACCTTGGAAAGCTTGGTCGAATGAACCAACTGGTACATCGTTTACAGTTTTACCACTAATTGTAGTTACGGCACCCGCGAATTTTGATTTGCTCTCACGCGCATACCCTGTAATTACAACCTCTTCTAATAAAGCAGCTACAGATTCTAATTCAACATTAATTGTAGTAGCTGTACCAATGGTTCTTGTTAGTTTGTCGTATCCAACAATACTAAAGCTCACAGACTTTTGATCTGTTACACTAATTTGATAATTACCATTTGCATCAGATAAAGCATTCACTTTACCAGCATTCACTGTTACGCCTCCTAATCCTTGCTTAGTTTTTTGATCAACTATCTTACCAG
>CALPLN020000042.1 GCA_943324415.2 Sediminibacterium ginsengisoli
CGTATTCCCTCGATACAATAGATTCAACGATGTTTTCTGTGTTGCATTCCATTGATAGGATAAATTTTGTCTTAGACGAATCAAGTCTAGCTTTCTATAGGTGAAACTTTGTTGTGTACTATAGTTCCTAGCATTAAATTTCAAGCTATCTACTGTGCCACTCATCTGTCCATCATAATGGATGTATTGTATTTGCTGGTAACCTGTCCAATTCTTTTTGAAGCTAAAATCTCTTTTTAGGCTCAACGCAGTTTTAGTATAATCGCTGTATTCAAGTTGTCCATTTTTTTGTCCAATCTGACTCAGATAGATCCCCCATCCAGATTGCTGTCCCGCTTTGTTCCATACTAAGTCCGACTTTAAAAGCCCATTGTTGTTGATATGATGACTGATTGAAAGTGCATTTTTAGTTGGCCTTGGCGCATGTATAAAATTGACAACCCCTCCAATGGCTTCTGCACCATACAATGCCGAAGCAGGTCCCTTAATGACTTCTATTTGCTGAATGGCTGCAGTATTTATTTCTATCAATGCATTATTACTAAATAATCCACTCGTTCTAATAGGCAGACCGTCTTCAAGATAAAGGTATAAGCCCTTTAGAGAAACAGGTTGTCTTATAGACATCATATGTTGTTCGTTTCCGATGCTAGGCATAAAGACACCACTGACCTTATTCAATAAAAAATCTATTCTTGTTGCCTTCGCTTCTTGTATTTGTTGATTTCCTATGACGCTAATCGCCACTGGGGATTCAATTCTTTTCTCTTTTGATTTGCTTGCAGTTACGATCACCGTGTTTAAACTACTATCAATTATTTTGAATGATTTTACTTGACTCAGACCTATTAAAGGGAAGGAAAACAATAAAAAAACAAAAAATTTAAAATCAATTTGCATAGATGCAAATTTAGTAGTTAATTTATTCTAGTTTCAATATTGAATTCAATTTTATCCATTTTAAGTAGATCTGACATGAAACGTATTATAATAGTATTGCTGTTCCCTTTTTTAGTCAATACCGCTATTGGACAGGTGGCATCTGTGAAAGAACAAGCAAAGATGGTCAATGCGCTATTGGACGATAGAATCACTAATTTATTACCTAAGTTAATGGAGGAGTCTAAGATTGATTGTTGGTTAATTGTTTCAAAAGAATACAACGAAGACCCTATCTTAAAAACTTTCCTACCTGCAGAATGGCTATCAGCAAGAAGAAGAACGATTTTAGTTTTTAATAAGGATAAAAAAAAGGGCACTATTAATAGTTATGCAATTGCAAGATATCAAGTGGGTAAAAGTATTCAAGCAGCATGGAATCCGGAGATAGAACCAGATCAGTGGAAGGCCCTTTCAAAGTTATTGGATAGTTTAAGCCCCAATAAAATTGGTGTAAATACCTCTATGGATTATGGACATGCAGATGGAATGCATGTTACAGAGTACAATGAACTTAAAAAAGTATTGTCACCGACTCAATTGACAAAAATAGTATCTGCAGAGAAACTAGGTGTTGCTTGGCTTGAGACCAGAACAGAAAAAGAAATGGCCTTGTACCCAACACTACTTTCTATCACCCATCAAATCATTCAAGAAGGATTTAGCAATCAAGTCATTCAGCCGAATCAAACAAGCACCAATGACCTAGTCTGGTGGTTTAGACAAAAGGTAGTTGATCTTGGTTTGTCAACTTGGTTTCATCCTTCGGTTGAGATTCAAAGAAGGGTCAGTAATGAAAACGATATCATCATAAGACCTGGTGATTTATTGCATGTTGACTTTGGAATCAGCTATTTGAGACTTAATTCGGATGTACAAGAGCATGCCTATGTTTTAATGCCCAATGAAACCGAAGTTCCATCGGAATTGGCTGCAGCATTTACCAAGACAAATAGACTTCAAGATATTTTAACATCCTCTTTTAAAACGGGTAGAACGGGTAATGAAATATTAGCAAGCGCTATAAAACAAGCAAAAGCCGAAGGTATTCAGCCAAGCATCTACACCCATCCAATTGGATTTCATGGACATGCGGCTGGAACGACCATTGGCATGTGGGATATGCAGCAAGGGGTGCCAGGTTCAGGTGATTATGCAATGCGTCCAAACACCTGTTATAGCATTGAATTGAATGCGATACATGCCTTAAACGGATGGAATAAGCCTGTAAGAATGGCGTTAGAACAAAATGGCTATTTCAATGGAACAAGTTTCGACTATCTTGACGGACGCCAAAAAACAATTCATTTGATTCAATAAACAGCATAGGACTGGTTAAGGATTCTAACCCTAAATGATCACAACACTGTTGGTAGTCCCATATACATTAAGGGCTTGTGCATCGGCTTGATCATCGTTTAGCCAGGTTTTCTTGTCTACTAAGTATTTGAATTCGTGTTGAGTCCCTTTATCGATATTCATCTCGACTGCAAAGCTGCCATCTTTTTTCTTTGCCAATGCAATTCCTTTTTTCCATTCATTGTTTAAACCAAAAATTTCTACTTTTTTTGCATCTGACGCCACAGTGAATTTTACTTTGCAATAATCCTTTGTTTTATAATATTTTTTTTCGATCATAACCTGAGTTTTATTTTTAATGAAATCGTTGTTGACTTTCCTCAATTTTGAAATGTAAAAAGCAAAGGATGGTCTATCTACTATTTAATACAAGTCTTTCTCAAAGGTAACCCCCAACGCAGTTGATTATTAAAAATTGGCAAAGCGCAAACGTTAGCAACAAAAAAAGACTCCAAAAATTTGGAGTCTTTTTTAAAACGATCAATGTATTATCCCTTTATTTAAGGAAAAAGGTCACAATATAATAGGTGATGGCAGCAAGTACCGCACTCACAGGAATGGTCAATATCCATGCCCATAATAAGTTAGTTGTTACACCCCATCTTACTGCACTTAATCTTTTAGTTGCACCAACACCAATGATTGAACCAGTGATGGTATGTGTTGTAGATACTGGGATGCCCATTTGTCCCGTAAAGAACAAGGTAAATGCGCCAGCTGTTTCGGCAGCAACCCCTTCTAATGGCGTTACTTTAGTGATTTTGGAACCCATTGTTTTTACAATTTTCCAACCACCACTCATGGTACCTAAACCAATGGCTAAGTAACATGCTACCGGCACCCAACTTGGCAGTGATGCAAAATCTTGGATACTACCACTTGCGATCAACGCAGCTCCTATGATACCCATTACTTTTTGTGCATCGTTTCCTCCGTGTCCAATACTGAATGCGGCTGAACTAAATAACTGTAATTTCTTAAACATGTTCCCAACTGTTAACGCTGTTGGGGTCTTTATTTTTTCAACATACAGGTAGATCAACATGAATATCAATGAAGAACCAAAGATGCCATTCACAATGATGGTATTGTCTGCTTTGTCAACTTCTGAAGCAAAAGTTTTTTCAATATCGAACTTTGTAATTTTTGCTTTAACCTTATCCATGTTCTTATCTTGAATCGGATAAATAGTATGGATTGCAGTGAGTGCGGAGTCAATGCCAATGGTGCCTGCTAAATATGCTTTTAGAGGTAATTTGTATTCTTCGGTAATTAATTTTGCTTTGTCATATTCACGCTTAGCAGTATCATTCTCAGGTGCTTTTGCTTCCAATACTAAAAAGTCGTTGGCATTTCTTACCGCATCCTTTAATTTACTTACCGCAATTTGGTCTAACCAACCACTATCTTTTGCAACCTTAGCAATATAGTCTGCACTGGTCTTGTCAAAGTTTTCTATATAAGGATGAATATGATCAAAATTAGCGTTGGCTTTCGCTAATTTTTCATTCGCAGTAGCGATTTTGCCCAACAAGATGGTATCAGCCTTTTTTTCTTCAAGTTCACTAGTCAAGTTCGCCACCTCGGTTTTATATTTATCGATACCATAAAATTTCTGAGCATTCTCATTCATCTTGCTATTTTCGAAATAGTCAAATAAGAAAGCGGTCAATACGGTTACCACTACAATAATTCCAAGCCTGTACCAAATATTCTGCATGATTGTCACTACTGTGATGAACATGGATATGATGATTCCAATCATTGGAGCAAGAAAAATGAATAAAATGGTTTTAATAATGGTATCCGCATCTACGATTTTAGCCCATGAGAAATTAATCCCTTTTACAGACAACGCATGCGCAATAGCAGCTCCTGCAAATCCACCTATCAAAGTATGTGACGATGAGGAAGGAATACCATACCACCAAGTGAGCAAGTTCCAGAAAATTGCAGCCAGTAATCCAGAAAATATAACCGGTAACGTAATAAACTCTTTGTAAACCGTTTTGCTGATTGAATTTGCAACTGCATGGTCTTTGAAAATCCAGAATGCAACTGAATTAAACAATGCCGCCCAAAGTACTGCTTGAAAAGGGGTCAACACTTTTGTTGAAACCACTGTTGCAATAGAGTTAGCAGCATCATGAAAACCGTTGATATAGTCAAATATAAGCGCAAGCGCTATGATGATAATTAATAAAGTCATTGTGCAATAAATTAAGCGTACTTGATAATAATTGATTCGATTACATTAGATACATCTTCAATTTTATCTGTTGCTATTTCAAGTACTTGATAGATCTCTCTTTTCTTAATTACTTCTTTGAAATCATTTTCTTGTTCGAACAATCTTTCAATACTCATATCAAATACATCGTCTGCCTGATTTTCGATGCTGTTGATTTTAATCATTGCATCTGTCATTTCCTTAATATTCTTCATATTGCGTAAACCAAGTACCGCCTTCTTAGTTTCCTGAGTGCCTTGTAAAATCAGTTCTGCTAATTTGTGAATACCTGTATCATTCGGGTTCACTTTATAGAAATTGATTTTTTTAGCCGATGCATAGATATAATCTGCGATATCATCTAATGAAGTAGCAAGGTAGTGGATGTCCTCTCTGTCAAATGGAGTGATAAAGTTTCTACCTAATTCGGTGAAAATATTGTGTGTTAATTCGTCGTTTTTATGCTCAAGGTTTTCAATTTGTGCTAAAATATTAGCTCTAACATCTATGTCTGGCTCGTTGACCATTTCTTTAAGTTTCACGCCCATTTCGTATACATGTTCAGCAACCTCTTCAAAAAGTTGAAAGAAAACCCTGTCTTTTGGTAAGAAAATCTTCATAATTGAGTTAAAGTCCATAAAATAAAATTTGGTAATATATGTGTCTGTAAATTTCCTTCAAAATCACCTAATCAAGTGGATGCCTATATTACGAAATTGTTAACAAAAGAGGGCTTGGACTGACCAAATAGAGAGAGTGTTAAGCAGATAAATTAGACTGCATCGTTCCAGATCCTAAAATGAAAAGGGGAGCTGGTTGCCCGGCTCCCCTGTAAAATCCATAGCTTTCCCCCAAAAGCTGAAGCGAAATTCTGCATTCCAACATAAATTAAAAAGTAATGGGTAAATAATTGGGTGAGGTAATAGGTTATTTCTTATTTTTATATAGAAATTATTCTTATACAATAAGTTACTTTCCTAATTATATATTGAAAATCAATGCGTTATACAATTATTAAATTATTTTCTTTTTTAGTCTTTTTGCTACAATTAAGTACTGTTTCTGCACAATATATTCCTTGCGAGCGGTTTTATACGGTTTTTTATAACCCATTTTTGCAAAAAATAAATGATTTAAAGGAGTATAATGGTAATATTATTTTAGGTAATAGTACCAAAATCCTACCCTTAACAGGCACTACTTTTGCGCCCAATGCGCAGGAATTGATCAAGCACAATGGTAAGATCTACCTGTTTTTAGCTCAGACAGGGTTTATCTTCAAAATGTCTGAGCCACAAGGGGATAGCGTGGTTTTTAGAAAAATTGACAATACCATCAATATCAATTACAATATTGACTGTACCAATTTCATCTACAAGGACCAGATCTACAATTACGGAGGATATGGATTTTGGTCTAAAACGGCACATTTAAGAAAATACAATGCAGTTGACCTTGAGTGGGATATCCAGCCAACCAATATCGAAGTTTTCACCGCCGACTATGACTGGTTTTCGCCTTCAGAAGGCAGGTTATATGTCCCAATTCAGAGGATAGAAAAAAAAGGGCTAAAAGACCCAAAATTAAACAACGGCGTTTTCGACTATACCAGCTATTATTTAGACATTAAAACCGCCGACTGGGTTAAGATAGGCAAAACATCGAGTCCGCTTATTAAGCTCGTTAATCAAAAAAATACTTATGTCAATTATACACATGACAAAGGCAGGATGTACATAATCAATGACGAAGCTTATCTATTAGATTATGTAGAAAATAAAATATACAAGTCAAAAAGAGCAGACTTAAATCAATTTTTTATTCGCAATGCCCAGGACATGACGGTGTTCTATTATAAGGGCAAGTACTATAAATATCAGTCAGGGCTCCAGACTTTTAAAACTTGGGATTTAAACATAAATGATTTTCAACTAATGGACTTTCCAATATGGGGAAGTGACTATATGACGTTGGTCCTTGTATTGGTAGTCGTGTTTGCAGCCTTCGTTATTGGTATTTTTGCTTGGCTTTTCAAAAGAAGTGTCACAAAGAAAATAGAAAAAGCCCAATTAAAAGTGCTGAAAACAAAAACGATGAATCAAGCTTTTACCGAAACAGAAACGAGTTTGATTCAATTACTGTTAGACGCACACGGCACGAATCGTCATGTTGAAATTTCAGAAATCAATCATGTATTGGGCATAAAGGACAAGAATATTGGTTTGCAGAAAAAAGTACGAAGCGATGTGATCAATGCCATCAATGATAAATATATTTTTATTACGCAAGGCGAAATCAACTTAATTGGCAGTGTTAGAAAAGAAGACGACAAAAGATTCTTTGAATATTTTGTCGTTCCTACAGAGGTTAAAACTGTTCAAAAGTTGATTGAGAAAAATTAAATTTTCGGTCCTGCTTCAATAATAGAAGCATCAACACCAGGTTCAAATTTTTTAAAATTTCTTTGAAAAAGGTTAGCTAAACAGATACGTTCAGTAGTATATTTCGTTTTGTCCTCCCAGGTATTTTCTGGTTGTAAAATAGCAGGATCAACCCCTGGGACTTGCTTAGGCACTTTAAAATTAAATACTGGAAAATCTTCGAAGCCAGCTTGATCAATTGTCTTATTTAAAACCGCCTCAATCATTTTTCTAGTATCGGGCAAGGACATCCTTTTGCCCGTACCGTAAGCGCCACCGGACCATCCAGTATTAATGAGCCAAACCTGACAATGATTTTCTTCTATTTTAGCGCCCAATAATTTGGCATAATCACCCGGGTGTAAAGGCATAAACGGCGCGCCAAAACAACTGCTAAACGTAGCTTTAGGCGACTTGATGCCCTCTTCTGTTCCTGCAATTTTTGCAGTGTAGCCACTGATGAACTGATACATTGCTTGAGCTGCATTGAGTTTGCTGATTGGTGGCAATACACCATAGGCGTCACAAGTCAGAAAGAAAATATTTGTAGGTTGCGCTGCAACCGATGGCTGTACAATATTGGCTATATAATCAATTGGATAACTTACTCTTGTGTTTTCGGTAATGCTTGCATTGCTAAAATCTACCCGATTGCTACCCTCGAAAAATACCACATTTTCTAATAAGGCACCAAATTTGATAGCCTTGTAAATATCCGGCTCGTTTTCTGCACTTAGATTGATTGTCTTAGCATAACATCCCCCTTCAAAATTGAATATAGAATGATTGGTCCAGCCATGTTCATCGTCGCCTATTAATTTCCTTTTTGGATCTGCACTCAATGTTGTTTTTCCTGTACCACTTAATCCAAAAAACAATGCCACGTCATCTGCTTCGCCCATATTGGCGCTACAATGCATACTAAGCACATCTTTAAAATGAGGAAGGATAAAATTGAGTACAGTGAAGATGCCTTTTTTAATTTCACCAGTATAGGCTGAACCTCCAATTAAAATTATTTTTTCTGAAAAGGAGATGATCGAAAAATTTTCGGCAAGGGTCCCGTCTGTTTCAGGATTCGCCTTGAAACTGGGTGCGTGAATGATTTGCCATTCTGGTGTAAAATGATCAAGTTGCGTAATGGTTGGCCTTATAAACATATTGTGTGCAAATAAAGCACTCCAAGGAAGTTCAGTATACAATCTAATAGGAAGTTGATACTTGCTCTCTGCACATGCAAATGCATCTCTTACCCAAACAGCTTTTTGTGTTTCAAGATGAGCCAACATTTTATCGTAAAGCGGTTTGAAATAGGTTGTTTCCATTCCATGGTTAAATCCTCCCCAATCGATCACTTCGGATGTCACATGATCTTTGATAATAAATTTATTTTCTGGACTACGACCTGTAAATTTTCCAGTGTGCACACAAAGTGCGCCGCTATCTGCAATTTTACCTTGATCAATGGAGATCGTTTGAGCTACTAAATCTTCGACTGTATTTTGGTAATGGATTACAGGTTTGGTAAGAATGAAATTAGCCATGCAAGAGATTTGTTTAAAGTTACTACCATTAAGTTAGGCTAAAAATGATCAAAATCAGCTGCACTCATAAAGTACATTTTCCAATGTCATTTGAATGTCAAAATACGGTGCTTTAGAAGCAATTAATCCTTACTGAGATCACATGCATCGTAGAGAAGTTTCACCTTTGCGTTCTGAATGAAAAAAACACTTAGTCTACTGCTAATTTTAGGGCTTTCACAAGGAGCCAATTTGTTTGCTCAAACGCGTTTTGCAAAAGACACCTTGGAGGCAAGTGGTGATAGTGTGGTAGTTACTGCTACGAGAACAGAAAGAAAACTAAGCAATCTTACCGTCCCAGTCACTATTATCAACGCAAAAACGATACAACAAAACGGTTCATTGCGTTTAACGGATATATTAAAAGAACAAACAGGATTAAATCTTACAAGTGGGTTTGGTGCAGGCATACAACTACAAGGATTAAATCCAGACTACACCATAATCTTAATCAACGGAGAACCATTGGTTGGTCGAACAGCAGGGGTATTGGATTTAAATAGAATCGCTTTAGGCAATATTAAAAAAATAGAAATTGTAAAAGGCCCCTCTTCTAGTTTGTACGGTAGCGAAGCCATGGCAGGTGTGATTAATATTATTACCGA
Organism: Sediminibacterium ginsengisoli; assembly: GCA_943324415.2. Classification (GTDB taxonomy): domain Bacteria; phylum Bacteroidota; class Bacteroidia; order Chitinophagales; family Chitinophagaceae; genus Sediminibacterium; species Sediminibacterium ginsengisoli_C. The sequence continues at coordinate 9,137 of CALPLN020000042.1, forward strand.
CGCCGCTATGGGGGCTCCATTGACCTTGGGATTCAGGTATGGTACATACAACACGGTAGATGTCAATCTTGAAACAAAATTAAATACCAAGCAACTACAATACCAGGGCTTTTATAATACTTATAGTACAGATGGGTATAGCATACGCCCCAATAGCAATAGTCGTGTAACGACACCGATTGATCGCTATTCAACGACGCAACAATTAAAGTGGGATCTATCTAGCAAAACAAATTTTGTATTGAATACGCGTTTTACGCAGGAGAAAATTCAGAATGAAATTGCTGTTGCCAATAATGGTATCACCATTTATTCGATTGGCAAGGAAGACATCAAAGACGTTAATCTATCTGCCACTTTGAATCATCGCTTTTCAAAAAAGTTGAAAACGAGTGTAAGGGCTTACTCTACTACCTATGATGCCGTTCAAAATTTATTGACGATTAATGGGCTACCTTATAGAGATGTGTTGAATCATAATTTTAAGCGTATTGAAAACCAAACAGATTGGGATGTAAGTAAAAATCTTCAAGCTGTAATTGGATTTGGTGCTGTATGGGAAGGTGTAAAAAGCAGTCGCTATGATAGTGAAAAAGTAAGAAAACAGAATGAAATTCAGTATGCCTTTACGCAATGGGAATGGAAGGCTTCGAATAAATTTACTTTAATTGGAGGGGTAAGATTTGATCAAAATACACAATTCGCTTCTGCTTATAGCCCAAAACTTTCTATGTTGTACAAGTTAAACGGACAACATCAATTCCGATTTAGTGTAGGACAGGGTTTTAAAGCGCCTGATTTTAGACAATTGTTTTTAGATTTTACCAATGCCGCAGCAGGCAGTTACAGCGTATTTGGATCTGCACAAGCACAACAGGTGATTGCCAAATTAGATGCGCTGGGACAAATCGGGAATTTATTTCCTAACTACTATCTTTTGAAAGCACTCAAGCCGGAATATTCAAATGGTTTTCACTTTACTTGGGATTGGAAAGTGAATACGCGTTCTGCTATCTCTGTGCAGTTGTTTAGAAACGACATTAAGAACCTAATTGAATCACAACAAGTGGGCACTTATATTTCTGGCGCACAAATTTATAGTTACTTAAATATTGGTCGTGCATTTACTACAGGTATTGAACTTGAAGGACAACATAAATTAAATACCAATTGGACTTTAAGTGGAGGCTATCAGTTTTTGCTAACTGGGGATAAGGACCAGATTGCAGAAATTAAATCCGGAACAGTCTATACCAAGAATAGTCAGGGCTATAGTAGACTCATGAAGTTGAATGAGTATGTAGGCTTACCCAATACGAGTAAGCATAAACTACAAGTAAAACTTAATTATAATTCCCCCAAGGGTTATTACTTGAATGCAAGAGCCATTTATAGAAGCAGATGGGCTGTTAACAACAATAACGGCAATGAAGTTTTTGACAATGGTGATGTTTTTGCTAGTGGTTATATTGCATTCAACAGTGCTGCTGGCAAAACATTCAAGAATGGATTAGGCATTCAAGTAGGGATAGATAATATCAGTAATTATATCGATGCAGCGAACCTGCCTAATTTACCTGGAAGAACATTTTACACCAGTTTTAAATATCAATTTCAAAATAATAAAAACAAATAAATCATGAAAAAGAAGATGTCAAAAATCGCGTTGGGATTGGGATTGTGTGTTGCTTTGGTTGCTTGTTCTAAAGATAGTGGAACCGTAGTTGTGCCAGTGAGTGCTATTACAGTAAGTAATCTTGCAGCTGATACTGTCACTGGTATTGGAGTAGACGGTAGACCGCAAAGTGCTGGCACTACTACTTATTACAGTTTAGTGGACAATAAGGTAATCGCTTCAGCGGATGCCGCAACAGTAAAATGGGATGTGGCATTTACAGCTACAAAAATTTTAGTGAACAGTGGCACAAGTGGTCCAGGTTTAGGTGGTGCTTTTGTATTCAAAGGATTATTCGATGATTTGAAAACAATTCCTGCAGATTCATTATTTGCTACAGACAATTCAAATGCATCTTCATTTGCGATTCCTTGGGGAAGCGGTAAGGGTTGGTATACTTACGATGGATTGACAACACTTGTAAATCCAATTGCAGGTCGTGTTTTAGTGATAAGAACTGCTACTGGCAAGTTTGCTAAAATCGAAATTCTGAATTATTATAAGGGAGGTGTGACTTTGTCCTCTACTGCATCAGATTCAGATAAATTAACGAAGCAACGTTATTACACATTCAGATATGCTTATCAGCCAAACGGCACAAAAACTTTCTAAGTTTTAGCTTTAAAGCTCCAAGTGATAAAAAACTCCGCAACGGTTTCGTTCGCGGAGTTTTTTCCTTTAGAGACAGTTACAATTGTCTTGCCTTCCCCCGTTGCAATAGATTCATTGATCGCAGCTTGAATCGCTTCTCCATCTTCACAAGTAAATAAGATTGTTCCGGTTGCCTTTTTAATAAAATTGACTTCGAGCTTCACTACCAACATACTAATTTTAGGATTGCGTTGATAGACCTGCCCAAAAGCCAACATGCCTGAACACATTTCTGCCGCCATCGCCTCTACTGCGAAATAGATAGATTTAAATGGATTTTTACTAAACCAAGAATACTTGATTTTAACAGTGCAAGTTTTGGCATCAAAATGCGCAATTCTGAGGCCAGCAAAAAAAGCGGCAGGCAACTTTTGAAAAAGAAAAAATCGAAATGCAATTGGGTTGCTTATTAGGGCGCTAAATTGTTTAAAATTAGGGTTCATGTCCTTTGAATTGTAGTTAAATATAATAGATAAACCTTAATTTAGTACACTAAACACTGCATTATGAATCAAGGATTGCAAACCTATGACTACATCGTATTTTTTCTGTATTTTATATTGATCTCTTCTTATGGCATTTGGATCTATCGAAAAAAGAAATCAGCTACAACCAATACGAAAGATTTTTTCTTAGCCGAAGGTCAGTTAACATGGTGGGCAATTGGCGCAAGTTTAATTGCGTCTAATATATCTGCAGAGCAATTTATTGGGATGAGTGGAAATGGATTTAGATTAGGCCTAGCAATCTCGGTATATGAATGGCTCGCTGCAGTGTCTTTGGTTGTAGTGGCCATCTTTTTTATGCCTGTCTATTTAAAAAACAAAATTTACACGATGCCTCAGTTTTTAAAAACGAGGTACAATGAAACGGTAGC
>CALPLN020000043.1 GCA_943324415.2 Sediminibacterium ginsengisoli
ATACGATGAAAAAAAATATGCTAATTCTGCTATCGGATTTAAAAAATATTTAGCACTATATCCAGAAGGGAAATATCAATTGGACGCAATGAATTACTTAGCCGAAATGGCTTATTCAATGGATCAATTGGACAGTGCCGCAATCTTCTTTGGTAAAGTAGCTAATAAAGCGCCAAATAAATTTGCAGAAAGAGCGGCTATTGTTGCAGCGAGATTACATTATTTTAATTTAAAAGACTATGCTGCAGCAGAACAATATTTCAAAATTGTATTACAGTATGCAACACAACAAGAACAAAAAAATGAAGCTATAAAAGGGTTATTAAGATGCCAATACAAATTAGAAAATTGGACTGAAGCTGCAAACACCGCTAATCTTATCTTGGCAGATAAAAATAGTGCTGATGATGACATCTTAATGGCCAATATGGCTAAATATCATCAAACAATTCTGCAACAGGATACAGTCAATGCGTTACAGATTTTAAATACAGTCTTAAAATCAAATAGTTCTTTGTTCACCGCCGAAGCGCATTATCTAACTGCTTTAATTTATTACAATCAACAAAAATTCAATTTAGCTGAAAAAACAGCATTTGATGTGATAAAAAAACAAGCCTCTTATGAATTTTGGGTGACAAAAACCTATATTTTACTAGGGGATATCTACTTGGCACAAAATGATACATTCAATGCGATAGCAACCTATAAGAGTATTGCAGAAAATGCTACTATTCCATCATTACAGCAAATTGCTTCAGATAAATTGAAAGCAATGAATGAAAATATTAAAGCTCAATAAAATTATGAAATCATTAATAAGATTTGGGATACTATGTATTGCTTTAATATGTTTTAGCAATCAAAGTATTGCTCAAAAGAAAAGCAAGAAAAAAGCGAAAACAACTGTCAGTTCAAAAAAGAAGAAAAAACCTAGTAAAAAATCATCCTCAAAAAAGAGGCCAATGATTAAAAAAAGGTCAACGACTGCAAAATATGCAGCTCCAATAAATCAAGCACAATTGATTGAATTAAATGAGATGCCTGTCAAAACAATACAATTGGATTCAGTTCCAGAGAAGGTGATAAATATCATTTCTGCGTTCAAACCTCAATTAAAAAATATTGCCAAAATTGGCTTTCAAAACGCAACTGCCTTAGTAGATACCAATACTGTTATTTTAGCTTACCAAGTACCTAGTCAAAATTTAAGTTTTCAGTATCAACCAATCGCTTTAGTTCCTAGGGCTATCAAAAAAGATTCCCTAATGGTTGATAGACAAACCGCGAACATTAAAATTGGTATGGGAAATTATTTTAACCAGCTATTACAAATTCAAGCCGGTTTGACAGATCGTAAAGAGCAACAACATCATATCATCATTTCAAATGAGTCTATTGAGGGTATGCATCCGGTTCAAAAATGGAATAGCACAATCCTTAATTATAACAATGCCTTATCCATTAGTAAAAAGCAGAATTTACATACTCAAATCTATTTTAATCAATCAAATAGATACCGATATGGATTGGTTCCAGATACCACTAAGCTGCCTATCCATCTTTTTGATCAAAAGTTGACTGTTGCCGGGGTTAATTTAGCCCTTGTGCAAAAACAGCCGTCAAATCGTACATTTTATGTTGCTCCAATTTTAAATTTCAATCATAGCAATTTAGTCAATCAGGCAAATCTTATCTCAATAGATTTAAACAGTCCTTTCTATTACACTTTAAATGATCAAATCAAGTTACATACTGATTTATTGATTAGTTATACCCAATACCAAATTAATAATGGACAAAAGAGTCAAAACTCAATTGTTCAATTAGATCCTTCTATTGAAATCAAAAAATCTAAATTCAAATTAAATTTAGGGGTAAGACCTACCTTGTCAAATGGCGATTTTGCTTTATATCCTAAAATTGAATGGACTAATAAATTAAGAGACACCAATTTTGTATTCACTGCTGGATGGAAAACAAGTATAATGAATAACCAACTAGTTGCATTGATGAATCAAAATCATTGGATTGCTGCACCAACTACGCTACCAATTAGTTCTATTGAATCAAAATATATTCAAGTATCTGTGACTGCTAATAAACGCTTGAACTATAGTTTTAACATGGCATTAAACGACTACAGAGAACTGCCATTTTTCAATCAATCAAAATCGTCGATACATCCTAAGGAAGAGGGTCTGAAATTTGATGTATTGTTTGAAAAAAGAGCTATTGCAATTGAACTTACAGGTGATTTAAGCTATCAATTGAGTGATCAATTATTATGGAAGAATCACTTTAAATACATTCAATTCAACCTTATCCGTGAAAACGAACAAGCATGGGGTATCCTTCCATTTGAATTAAATTCACAATTAAATTGGTTCATGAATAAAAAAATGCAATTTGACGCCTCTGGACAATTTTGGACAGGTGCTAAAACAAATGCTGGGTCTGGCAATGCTTATCAATTAAACAATACCTTTGTACTCAATGCTGGTATACAATATGCCATTAATGATAATTGGACTTTTTGGGGTAAAGGGGAGAACTTGTTAGATCAACAATACCAACGTTGGGCAAATTACCCATCACTAGGTGTTCAATTTATTGCTGGAATACAATATAAATTTAGTAAAAAATGATGCTACCTATTTTAGAGAAATATTTTTTAGAACATGGCCAATTGGTTTTGCCAGGTATAGGACAATTGAGTTTAAATCAAAAAGACGCTTTTGCTTTAAACGATGAATTACAACCACCCGTAGAAAAAATTGAATTTGTTCCAATACTAGATTCCAATAACAAACCTAGTAAACTATTTTATATTTACCTATCTGATCATTTAGATTGCACAATTGAGCAAGCGATCATTGATTATGCTGCATTTTTTGCAGCACAATTAGGCAAATCCAATTTGGTAGATTTAGGTAATTTAGGTCAATTGAAATCAATCAATGACACCTTTGCATTTCAATCTAATTTTAATAGTGCAAAATATTACCAAACTATTAGCTTAGAAAAAGTATTAACCCAAGATCAATCTGAAAATAACTTCAATACGCCATCTAAACAGTGGTGGATATTGCCATTCATTATTGCCATCATCGCTATAATAGCTATACTTTTAAAATAATCAAGTATGAACTGCCCAGTTTGCAATCATTCAAAACCGCAAATCGCTATCGAAAGTCAAGACTTTTCATTAACGCAGGAATCATTTACTATTTTACATTGTTCGCATTGTAGTGTAAGATTTACCTCACCACTTCCAAGTCAGGAAGCAATAGGGACGTACTACAAGTTTATCGAATACATCTCCCATACGGACGTTAAAGAGGGTTGGATGAATCGCTTATACCATACTGTAAGAACTAAAACTTTAGCTCAAAAAACAAAGTGGGTACAATCTTTATTCACAGGTCATAAAGGACATTTATTAGATATCGGAGCTGGGACTGGTGCTTTTGTGCATGCTATGAAACAAAAAGGTTGGAAGGTAACAGGTTTAGAACCAGATGCATCTACTCGTGATAAAGCTTTTGAGAATTACAAAATACATTTACAGTCTACAGCTTCCATTCATGAATTACCGCAGAACGAATTTGAAGTCATAAGTATGTGGCATGTGTTAGAACATGTTCATGCATTAAAACCATACCTGTCACAATGTTTTAAAAGTTTAAAACAAAATGGCAGATTGATCATTGCAGTTCCTAATTACACAAGTTTTGATGCCAAGTATTATAAAAAATATTGGGCTGCTTATGATCTTCCAAGGCATTTATACCATTTCTCGCCAAAATCTATGGCTACATTATTAAATGAACTAGGATTCGAAATTGTGTCATTAAAGCCTATGTGGTATGATAGTTTCTATGTCAGCTTATTAAGTGAAAAATACATGCAATCAGGCAAAATAGGTACGTTAAGAGCCGGAATAATTGGATTGATATCTAATTTATTCGCTTTAAAAGATGCTTCAAAAGCAAGTAGTATAATTTACGAAGTGAAAAAGCAATCTGTACAGGACTATATTTAGTTCAACTTAACTTCTACAATTACTGGCCAACATTTACCAGTTAAAAAATAAGTATTTGTTTCTTTTTTATAGGCAATACCATTCAGTACATAACCACCATCAATTTGCAATGGATTGTATTGAACCTTTGCCTGTGCAAGTAAATTGCTACAATCTATCTTATTTGTAATTCTACCTGAAATTGGATCAATCACAATGATCTCATTTTGTCCATAAATATTGGCAAAAATCTTTCCTTCAACATATTCCAATTCATTGATCATACTCTGATATCCATATTGATGAAATACGCCCACTGTTTTTTGAATTGAAAAATTACTAGGGTCTACAAAATATAGATTACTGCTACCTGTAGAGACAATTAGGGAACTATCATTGTGGGTTAGCCCCCAACCTTCATAGGGCCAATTAAGCGTATTGATTAACTTTAAGGTGGTCGCATCATACACAAATACCTTATGCTCTTCCCAAGTTAATTGATAAATTTTTCCGTTGAAAACTGTTACCCCCTCACCAAAATAAGGAGCATCCAATTTGATTTTTTTTCCAACCGGTTTTAGCTGCTGATCCATTTGGTATAAGACACTTTCACCCCTTAAACCAGTACCCTCTATTAAAATACCATTGTGCCATTCTAAACCCTGAGTATAAGCAGAAGTATCATGCGCATATACTTGTTGTATAGTATAATTTAATGGGATGGGAGCAATGATCGCACTATTTGATACCACATTCTCATTGGTAGTATTGCTATCTGTATTGTTACAAGCAATGACTATCAAGCTAAAAAATAATACGATACTTCTTTTCATGTTATATTATACATTAAATCTAAAATGCATCACATCTCCGTCTTTAACAATATATTCCTTGCCTTCAATTCTTAATTTCCCGTTGTCTCGACAAGCTGCTTCACTTTTATATTTGATAAAATCATCAAATGCAATCACTTCGGCTTTAATAAACCCTTTTTCAAAGTCTGTATGGATTACACTTGCTGCTTGTGGTGCTTTCCAACCTGAACCGATTGTCCATGCACGAACTTCCTGCACACCAGCTGTGAAGTAGGTTTCTAATTTCAATAATTTATAAGCAGTTTGAATTAATCTATTTAATGCAGGTTCTTTCATTTGGTATTCTTCCATAAATAAAGCCTTGTCATCTGCATCTTCAAGCTCTGAAATTTGAGCCTCGATATTATTGCACATTACAATCACTTCTGCACCTTCTTGTTTAGCCATTTGAACCAATTGTTCAGAATAGGCATTACCAGTGTGCATAGATGCTTCATCCACATTTGCAACATACATAACTGGCTTTGCAGTTAATAAAAAGCTATCTGCAATGGCAGCATAATCATCCTTAGATAAATCTAAAGATCGAATGCTTTTACCATCTTCTAAATGTGCTCTACACTTTTGTAAAACTTCTAATTCCACTTTTGCCTTAGGATCTGTTTTAGCCATTTTTTCCGTGCGTTGCATCTTTTTCTCCACGCTATCCAAATCCTTTAATTGCAATTCTGTTTCAATGATATCTTTATCACCAATAGGATTGATTTTCCCTTCCTCTCTTAACACATTTTCATCTTCAAAACAACGAATCACATGAATAATAGCACTCACTTCTCTAATATTTGCAAGAAATTTATTTCCCAGACCTTCCCCTTTACTTGCACCTTTAACCAATCCTGCTATATCTACAATCTCTAGTTGAGTTGGAACAACCCTGGTAGGATTGATCAATTCGGCTAGTTGACTGATACGAATATCTGGTACATCTACCAATCCCACATTGGGCTCGATCGTACAAAAACGATAATTACTTGCTTGTGCTTTGGCACTATTACTAACTGCGTTAAACAAAGTTGATTTTCCTACATTGGGTAAGCCCACGATTCCTGCTTGTAATGCCATAATCTGATTCTTTTTAAGTGCTGCAAAAATACAATTCTAAACTCAAAATGGGCTATATTAGTACCATAAACAATTTGATATGGCATTGAATATTATTTGGATCGCTTTTTTTGTAATTGCTTTTCTTGTTGCACTGTTTAAATTGATCTTTTTAGGGGATACCGAGATTTTCAAGCTTTTAGCAGATGGCTTATTCGATTCAGCAAAATCTTCTGTAATTGATGTCGCATTTCCATTAGCAGGTACCATGGTCTTTTTTTTAGGTTTAATGAATATTGCTGAAAAAGCGGGGGCAATTCAAAAATTGGCAAAATGGATGAATCCTTTTTTAAGTCGTTTATTTCCAGAAGTCCCACAAAATCATCCTGCAATGGGGCAAATGGTGATGAATTTTAGCGCCAATATGTTGGGATTAGACAATGCAGCTACACCGTTTGGGCTTAAAGCAATGGAAAGCTTGCAAAGCTTAAATCCAGATAAAGAAAAAGCTACCAACGCTCAAATCATGTTTTTGGTTTTACATACCAGTGGGTTAACCATTATCCCTTTAACCATCATTTCTTATCGCTTAGCAGCAGGATCCCAAGATGCTGCGAGTATATTTATCCCTTGTGTTCTAGCTACAATCGGAACTACATTAGCCTCCATTGTGATGGTTGGTTTATATCAAAAATTAAAATGGGATAGGGTACTAATTAGCTGGTTAGCGGGATTAGTGATTTTAATGGGATCTGTTTTATTTGCAGTGAATAGTTTAACGCCCCTCCAAAAGGAGCTATTTTCTAAAATAGCGGGATCAAGTATTTTGATCGGTATTGTAGTAGCAATCATATTAGGTGGCGCTTATAAAAAGGTCTCCGTATTTGATGCTTTTATAGAAGGGGCTAAAAATGGCTTTGATGTGATCATTAAAATCATCCCTTATTTAGTTGCTATGTTGGTTGCAATTCGGGTTTTTAGAGACAGTGGTGCAATGATATATGTATTAAACGGTATTACTTTTTTAATCCAACTAACTGGCATCAATACTGAATTTGTGGGTGCGTTACCAGTGGCTATCATGAAACCTTTAAGTGGAAGTGGGGCCAGGGGGATGATGCTAGATATTTTTCAAACTCAAGGGCCGGATTCTTTTGTTGGAAAACTAGCCTCTATTTTTCAAGGTTCTGCTGATACTACATTTTATATTATTGCCTTGTATTTTGGAAGTGTTGGCATTAAGAAAGTACGATATGCTGTATGGGCAGGATTGTTTGCAGATTTAATAGGAGTGGTGATTGCTATATTTATTGGTTATTCCTTCTTCCATTAATCCTGAAATTTATTTTAATCAATCAGCTTTATTTTCCGGCACTCATTTTCATCACTTCTTCCCATTCAGCCTCTGTTACTGGTTGTACAGACAACCTGCCTAATCTAACCAATGCCATCTCCGATAAATTAGTGTTGGCTTTTACATCCGCTAATTTTACAGGATGTTTTAGTTTTTTATGAGGCGCAAAATCAACGGCTAACCAAGCAGTTTCTTCGGTAGTAGGATCCTGGTAGGCTTCTTTGACTACCTTGGCGATACCAACAATTTCCATGCCTTCATTGCTATGGTACCAAAATGCCAAATCTCCTTTTTTCATTGACCTAAGGTTATTTCTTGCACCATAATTTCTTACGCCATCCCAAAAAGTACGTTTGTCTTTAGTAAATTGATCCCAAGAATATTTAAAAGGTTCTGATTTAATTAACCAAAAAGCCATAAAAAAAATTTATTAGTGTAATAAGATTAAATTTAATAACCACTTGCCAAGACATCTGCAAGATGTACCACTTTTATATTTTGACCATTGTGGTTTATTCGACCATCTAAATGCATCAAACAACTCATATCTGTACTGATGATATATTCCGCTTCGGTTGCAACAGCATTGTCTATTTTTTGATCTGCCATGGCTACGCTAATAGTATCATATTTAACTGCAAAACTTCCACCGAATCCACAACAGGTTTCATTGTCATTCATTTCGACCATTTCGAGTCCATTGACTTGACTTAACAATGCTCTAGGTTCTGCTTTTATATTACATTCTCTTAATCCTGCACAACTATCGTGGTAGGTTGCTTTGCCTTTAAAGCTAGCACCTAAATCAGTTATATTTAAAATCTTAACTAGAAACTCAGACAACTCAAATATTTGACTAGCCACTTTTTTGGCAGGACTTTGGTATGCATTATTTTCAAATAGTTTACCATAATTATTTCTGACAAATCCAGCACAACTTGCACTTGGACTAACTATATAATCTGCACCATCAAAATCCTGTACAAATTTCGTGCAGACATCTTTTGATTCACCCCAAAAACCAGCATTGAATGCAGGTTGACCACAACAAGTCTGTTGCGTATTATAACCAACTGTACAGCCAGCTTTTTCTAATATTTTTACAGTATTAAAAGCAACCTGCGGATACAATTGATCGATGAAACAGGGAATAAATAGTTGAACTTTCATAGTCTAAATTAAGTATTTCTTGAGAATAAAAAAAGGCACTCTTTTAAGAAAGAATGCCTTTTAATTAAATAGTATCTAGATTAAGGTTGTACTTGAATTCTATTGATATATTTATCAATGTTAAATCCTTTCTCAGATTTTGGATAATTTTGCTTGATCTGCTTATAGATTTCTAAAGCAGCATCATTCTTGCCATTCAATTCTAAGAAAGAGCCAGCTCTGAATAAATACTCAGAAGAAATAGCTTCATCTTCTGGAAAATGTGTTCCAGCTTTCTTGTAAAATTCTACTGCTTCCTCATTCTTCTTTAATTCTGAATAGGCATCACCTATAGCACCATAGGCAACCGCTTGAACTTGTTTTGCATTGGTAGAAAAATCTTTTAAATATTCAATGGCTTTGTTGTAATCTTTCAATCTGTAGTAGCTCATCCCTGCGTAATACTTAGCAAGATTAGCCGCTTTTGTACCACCAAATTCCTTGATGATGTATAAAACACCTTTGCTAGTTCCATCACCATTCAATGCCAACTCAGAAGAGTCGTTCGCAAAATACTTTTCAGCAACATACATTGCATCAGCTGCTTTTGCTTCTAATGGTTTTTGATATAATTCTGTATAACCAAAAAATAATCCAGCAGCAATCAATGCTCCTGCAAATAAATAAATGATTAATTGGTTCTTCTTTGTAATAGCAACTGGTGCTTGTTCTTGTTGTACTTCGCTCATATGGGTTGGTTAAAAATAATTAGTCTACAATAAATGGATAATTTTGATCAATATACACATCCTTCAATACTTCGCTATCATCTGGCCAAGGACTTTCCTCGGCAAATTTTACAGAAGCTTCAACAATACCATTGATTTTCTCATCAATCTCTAGTAAAGCTGCTTCAGTAGCAAAATTATTTTCTAAAATGGTTTTTCTTACTTTAATGATAGGGTCTTGGTCTTTGTATTCTTCCACTTCATCCTTTGATCTGTATTTTTGTGGATCAGAGACAGAATGACCTCTATATCGATAAGTCTTCATTTCTAACAAGGTAGGGCCTTCACCAGCTCTTGCGCGCTTGACAGCTCTGTCAACACTTTCATGAACTAATTCAGGTGTCATGCCATCCACTTTATCAGAAGGCATATCATAAGCGTCAGCTAATTTATAGATATCAATTACATTACTCGTTCTTTCAATAGAGGTACCCATTGCGTAGTTATTGTTTTCACAAATAAATACAACAGGTAATTTCCACAACATGGCAAGATTGAAGACTTCATGCAACATACCTTGTCTTGCTGCTCCATCACCAAAGAAACACAATACTACATTTTTAGAACCACGATATTGTTCTGCAAATGCCAATCCTGCCCCTGTTCCTATTTGAGCACCAACAATTCCATGACCACCAAAAAAGTAATTGGCTTTATCGAATAAGTGCATACTACCACCTTTACCTTTTGAGCACCCTGTAGCTTTACCATATAATTCGGCCATTGCTGCATTCGGACTCATTCCTTTAGCCAGTGCTAAACCGTGATCACGGTAGCCTGTGATATATGGATCTTCATGATTCGTTGCAGTCATACAACCGGCAGCAATTGCTTCCTGGCCGTTGTAAACGTGAAAGAATCCGCGGATTTTACCCGCCATTTTATACATTTCTTCTGATTTTGATTCAAATTGACGTATTAATTGCATCAATTCGTACCAATACAGGTAGGTTTCTTTAGAAAATTTTTGCGCCACAGTCCTTAATTTTTGAGTAGCAAATATAGTATTTTAAGACTAAAATACGGCCTTATGCTTCGTTTAAAAATGGATATTTATAATCGGTAGGAGGGTTAAATGTCTCTTTGATTGTTCTAGCACTCAACCAACGATATAAATTCAAAGCACTTCCAGCTTTATCATTTGTTCCTGAACCTCTAGCACCTCCAAAAGGTTGTTGACCAACCACAGCACCAGTTGGCTTGTCATTGATGTAAAAATTACCAGCAGAATGACGTAATACATTGGTAGCCAATTCGATAGAAGCTCTATCCTGGGAAATAATACAACCAGTTAACGCATATTTTGAGGTACTATCTAATAATTTCAATGTTTTCTCAAATTGCCCAGCAGGGTAGGTGTAGATGGTTAAAACTGGCCCAAAAATCTCCTCACACATCGTTAGAGATTTAGGGTTCTTGGTGTCAATGACAGTTGGTTCTACAAACCATCCCTTTGATTTGTTCAAATTGCCTCCTACTAGGATCTTCGCTTGTTTGTCTTTTTTAACGGCAGCAATATATTTTGAAATATTGTTAAAAGATTTTTCATCAATAACCGCATTTACAAAATTGCTGAAATCTTCTACTGAACCCATCTTCATGGATTGTACTGCTTTTACCAATTTGGCTTTTACAGCAACCGCTAAGTTACTTGGAATATACGCTCTTGATGCAGCTGAACATTTTTGACCTTGGTATTCAAATGCGCCTCTTGCTAATGCGGTGACTACCGTATCTACATCCGCACTTGGATGCACCATCACAAAGTCTTTCCCACCAGTTTCTCCAACAATTCTTGGATAAGATTTATATCTTGGAATGTTTTCACCAATCTGCTTCCACATATGGTTGAACACACCCGTTGAACCTGTAAAATGCACCCCTGCAAAATCAGGATGTTTAAAACAGATATCTCCGACAGTTGGGCCATCTGTATAGACGATATTGATCACTCCATCAGGTAAGCCTGCTTCTTTCAAAATACGCATAAATAATTGTGCAGAATAAATTTGAGTATTGGCTGGTTTCCAAACTACCACATTGCCACACATGGCAGCAGAAGCTGGTAAATTACCCCCAATGGCTGTGAAGTTAAATGGTGTAATGGCCAAAACAAATCCCTCTAAACCACGCCACTCCATTCTGTTGTGCATGCCTGGTGAAGAAATGGGTTGTTGCTGATAGATTTGACTTAAAAAATGCACATTGAACCTTAAGAAATCGATTAACTCACATGCTGCATCGATCTCCGCTTGATAGGCATTTTTACTTTGGCCTAACATCGTTGCTGCATTCATTTCGAACCTATATTTAGTAGCCAATAAATCAGCTGCTTTTAAAAAGATATGTGCTCTTGTTTCCCATGTCATATTAGACCAATTCTCACGCACTTTTAATGCAGACTCAATTGCTTTTTCAACATGAATTTTAGTTCCAACGTGAAAATGTCCAAGTACATGTTTTGTTTCATGTGGTGGATGAATGGACATCGTTTTGCCTGTTCTTACTGCTTTTCCATTGATGTACATTGGGATGTCCAATGTTTTTTTCTTTAGGGAAGCCAATGCTTCTTTTAAAGCTTTACGTTCAGAAGTTCCTGGAGCATAAGTTAAAACAGGCTCATTTACTGGTAATGGATAATTAAAATAACCTAATTGCATAGTGTAATTATTAGAACACGAAAATAAGCATTAAATTAACATGCGTTAGGAACTTATCTAAATTGATTTTGAGTTTAGTGTATTTTTGTTGCTAAATCATCCCTTATGGAATTTGTTTTAGTTGATCTAGCAGATCGTATACATTTTTACCCCTTCTGTTTAACAAGAAGTTTGACCGAATTGAGGGTAGGAATTTATACCATTCAGGAGCGTTGGGATGCATTGTTGAATACCGAATGTCAAGTGTATACCATGCCCTATTTACAGGCACTATATGGCAATCAGTTTTTACAACATTCGGAAGCTGTGATGTTTATCAACGCAACTTGCAT
>CALPLN020000044.1 GCA_943324415.2 Sediminibacterium ginsengisoli
AACTGGCCTGGTGAAATACCAGAAGTACACCGTTGGGCTTATGATTATGGTAAAGACGGAAAAGATTTCATTCCACAAACTACTCCAGTAGGTGCGGACGAATCTACTCACTAATATATTCAGTTTACAATGCCCTGATTTCAGGGCATTGTAATTTTCACTCTCAATTTAATTTCTTGAAAGCAACTTTTAAAGATTACGGGCAGTTGATGAAGTTCACCTTAAGTTTTACGGTGGTCTTTACCTGTGTAATTTGTTATCAGATTGCACCGAACATTAAAGATTTTAATTGGTGGAATATTTTGATCTTGACTTTCGCGGGCCTTTGTATTACGGGTAGTGCCAATGCAATCAACCAAGCAGTGGAAAAAGATACCGATGCGCAGATGAAGCGTACCGCGAATCGTCCTGTTGCTTCGGGAAGAATGACTCAGCAAACAGCGTATACTTTTGCAATTGTTGCGGGAATCATTGGGGTAGGTTTAATGGCCTATCAGTTCAATGTATTGTCGGCGGTATTGAGTGCATTTAGTTTATTCTTATATGCTTTCATCTACACGCCTCTTAAAAAAATTAATTCTATCGCCGTATTGGTAGGGGCTTTTCCTGGCGCGATCCCTTGTTTGATTGGATGGGTTGCTGCAACGAATGAAATAAGTCCAATTGCTCAATTTATAGTGGATGGCAAAACTTACTCGAACGCGGGTGGATACGCTTTATTTTTAATTCAATTCCTATGGCAGTTCCCCCATTTTTGGGCAATTGCTTGGGTATCTCATACAGATTATTCTAAAGTGGGTTTCAAATTATTACCGGCAGACAAAGGACCTACTAAGTTCACTGCTTTACAAGCCATCATGTATGCCGTGTTAATGGTGCCGATTGGATTTTTACCAAACTACTTTCAAATCACGGGTGAGTGGAGTATGTGGGTCGTTTTGGTTGCGAATATTTTTATGGTAGTTCAATGTGTGCGTCTTTATCAAAACATGGGTGTGCCTGCGGCACGTCGTGTGATGTTTAGCAGTTACATTTATTTACCGATTGTGTATTTGGCTTTAATGGCAGATAAAATTTAAATTTAGAGGATCATCCTCCTAGAACAAGCTATATAATATGAGTACAGAAAAAAAGAAAGCGCATCCTTATAAATTTATCCTTTGGGTAGGTTTAGGAAGTATCATTATGCTTTTTGCAGGGTTAACCAGTGCATATATTGTCAAAAAAGGTCAAGCCAATTGGTTGGACTTTGAATTGCCTGTGGTGTTCTGGTATTCTACTTTAGTAATTGTGTCAAGTAGTGTGACTATGCAGATGGCTTTAAAGAAATTTAAAGAGCGTGAAATGGGTCAGTATCGTGGCTTTATCACGCTGACGGTGATCTTAGGGCTGGTATTTGTGGCTACACAAATCATGGGCTTTAGCGCTTTAGAGGCAAATAGCATCGCCCTAACTGGTCCTAGAAGTAATTCAGCTAGTTCGTTTTTATTGGTGATTGCTGGTTTACACATCCTCCACGTGGTGGGTGGTGTCATTGCCCTTGCGATTATCTTTTTAAGAGCTTATTCTGTGAAAACAAAGTTCTATAATGCCCTGCCTGTGGAATTAGCTTCCATATATTGGCATTTTGTAGATATACTATGGATTTACCTTTTTGTGTTCCTACAATTTGTAGGATAGACTAAAAACCAATATTTTTGCATCGAAATTGTAACTGAACATGTCAACAACAACAACCGCTTCACCAAATGAAGCAAAATTATGGGGTGGTGGAAAAAGCCCTTTTAGCGTAGAGTACGGAAAAGTGATGATGTGGTACTTTTTAATGAGTGACGCATTCACCTTTGGTGCTTTCTTGATTTCTTATGGTACAGTTCGTTTTTCTACGAACGGATGGCCTGACCCAAATCTTGTATTTAAAAGTTTCCCATTCGCTCCAGAAGGCATTAATGCTCCATTGGTGTTTGTATCGGTGATGACTTTTATTTTAATCGTGAGCTCAGTGACCATGGTATTAGCCGTGCATGCTGGACACAATATGGATAAGAAAGGAGTTGTTAGAAACATGATTTGGACAATTATTGGTGGTATCGCTTTCTTGAGCTGTCAGGCTTGGGAGTGGAGTCACTTATTCCATGAAGGTGCATGGTGGGGACAAAATCCATTCATCAATGCAGATGGAACAGCTTCTTCTACTAATTTTACGAACTTCTTCTTTACCATTACTGGATTCCACGGTTTCCACGTATTCAGTGGTGTGGTGATTAATATTGTGATGTTGATTATGACATTAACCAATCAATTTGAAAAGAGAGGACATTACAATATGATTGAGAAAGCTGGTTTATACTGGCACTTTGTAGATCTAGTATGGGTATTTGTATTCACTTGTTTCTACTTATTATAAACCTACTTCAATCTCGATAAAGAAATTGCAGCGTATAACGAATTTGAACTAACTAACGAACTAACTATGTCACATACAAACGATACACACGCAGAGCACGGTGGTGGTGCGATTGCAGAAATTAAAAAAGTTACCATTATCCTTTCAGTTTTAACGATTGTTGAATTGATCTTAGGTTTCTGGATGATTGGAATGGAAAGCAAGGCCTTGATACTTGGTATTAAAGGTGCGATCGTGATCTTGATGATGGCGAAAGCATTTTATATTGTGGCTTACTTTATGCACTTAAGACACGAAGTGAAGAATTTGATCATGACGATTGTGGTGCCACTTTCTTTATTTGTTTGGTTTATCATTGCGTTCTTAGCGGATGGTAACTCTTTCAGAAATCTACGCAACACGTACAATCCTTATTTCAAGGAGCAGTCAACGATTAAAGTAGCACAACCAGCACATGGTGGTGGACATGGCGGGGCAGAAGCACATGGTGCAGCTGCAGGGGCGACACATGCTGATAGCACGAAACAGCATACAGATTCTGCTACTAAGCAGGAGGCGACTCATGAAGAGACAAAGCACTAATTATAGGGTTTGAGATTTGGCCAGTTCTGGCTTGATTTCTTTACAATATTCGAAACCACTCCAACTATTTGGGGTGGTTTTTTGTTGTAACTTTGTCCCATTCACTTTAACCACTATAGTCAAATAAAATAACGGCATGTCAAAAAAGAGTTTATTCGGTTTATTTATCGCTTTAATCATTCCAATTGGTTGTTACCTGTGGCTTAAGTCGGCAAGTGACACTGCGGTAAGTATGCCTCGTCATTATTTACTAGATACAGTGGTAAGTCATGTAGAAAAAGGGAAAACAATTGACGATAGTATTTGGCATACCACTAAGGACATTCGATTGGTGAATCAATTAGGTGATTCAGTGAATCTATACCAGCATGCAGGTAAGATCATTATTGCAGATTTCTTTTTTACAAGCTGTGGAAGTATTTGTCCTAAGTTGACGCGCAATATGGCTAAAATGCAACAGTCGTTTACGCGCGGAGGCAATAGTCGTAAAAAAGTATTAGATACTAACTTTATTCAATTCATCTCTTTTTCTGTAGATCCAGATCGTGATTCAGTTCCTGTAATAAGAGAGTACGCCAATAAAATGGGTGTAGCTTCTGACAACTGGTGGTTACTTACAGGCAATAGAGATTCGATTTACAAGTTTGCTTTTGAGGAGATGAAGGTAGATCAGTTTAGTACCGAGCCCGTGTCTCCTGACTTTGTGCATACTAGCCGTTTTGTATTGATTGATAAAAGAATGCAGGTACGAGGTTATTACAACGGATTAGATTCGGCATCTATGTTAAAGTTGGCTAAAGATGTGGGCTACTTGATGTTAGAGAAAGACAAAACAAAAAAGAGTAAAGTGTTTCAGGACATTGTAGACTTGAGTTGGTTGTGGTTGGTGATTGCACTTTTAGTTTCTAGTTTTGTTTACTATTTTACTAAGACAAGATTAAAAAATTAATTGAATTTTAATTCCCTCTTTTATGAATTGGAATGAATTTAAAATAAAATATAAGCAAGAAATTAGAGTAGGTATTGTTGTATTCATTGCGGCATTAGCTAGTCGCATCTTAATGGATATTTTAAAAAATAAATAAAAAAATATGTTGAATCCAGTGTTAAAAAAGAATGATAAATTGGCCTATATTTTAATAGGTGTTTTTTCTGTAGTTGTCTTTTTGGTTGTGACCTTCTTAAGTAAGTTTACTTTGGAGGTTGAATTACCTTTCGATAAACATATTTTTGCTTTAATCAATGCCTTATTGAATACGGCTGTTTCTGTTTTATTAATTGCAGGATTGATAGCGGTGAAGCAAAAAAAATTCGCATTGCACAAAACGATCATGATGACTGCAATGATTTTATCACTCTTGTTTTTGGTTACTTATATCGCACATCATTTATTAGCGGGTGAGGCTAAATTTGGAGACGCTAATTTTGATGGGGTAGTAGATGATGCTGAAAAAGCTTTACTAGGCAACACTCGTCCGTTGTATTTGATTTTATTAGGCACGCATATTGTATTGGCTGCAACGAGTTTGCCATTTATATTATGGACTGCATATAGAGCTTTAACTAGTGACTTTGCAGCACATAAAAATTTAGCTAAAAAAGTATGGCCTATATGGTTTTATGTGGCAGTAACAGGGCCAATTGTATACCTAATGATTAAGCAGTATTATAATTAGAACTTGAGTTCTATTGCGGGGTCCCAAAATAATTTGTCAAAGTCCAAGACGGTTTCGTTTTGGACTTTTATTTTTTCCTTTTCTAGCAGTGTTTGCATTGTAGTAGGCGTTTCAAAATGCGCTTTGCCACTTAACATGCCATTGCGATTAACAACTCTATGTGCGGGTACTTTTGGCTTTACACCATGCGATGCATTCATGGCCCAGCCTACCATTCTAGAACTTCCACCCGTGCCTAAATATTTAGCGATAGCGCCATAGCTAGTCACCCTGCCTTTTGGAATCAAACGAACCACATCGAATACATTTTGAAAAAAGTCTTGTGTCTTGGGTGTGTATTGCATTACCCTATAAATGTTTGGTAGTGTCCTGAATAATGATATCTGCTTCTGGTACAGTTTTATTTGCAGCCACTCTAATTAATTGCGCTCTAGTTTTGATAGGCTCAGGTACGGCGTCATAATCAAATGGACAATTTTTACAAGCTTCGCCACAGCAATAACCTCTTGCTTCGTGATAAGCTGCAGTAAATATCCATTTTCCTTTTGGATCTATATAATAATGAACGCCTTCTATCATTTTTTGAACTTCTTTTTTTGCTCTATTTCTTCCTCTTCTTCTTTTTCTAATTCTTTTCTTCCTCTTATTCTACTCTTTTTGCTTTTCTCTTGCAGCCTCTGCTTGCATTCTGATTAATTCCCCGGCATCCATTGGGATATCTTTAATCGCTTCTTTTAAAACTTCATCTAGTTCTAGAGGTAAGTCTTTATCAATATTAAACTGAATATAGTGAATCTTGTTACTCTGTGCGATATCCAGTCCTTCGTAATAGGTTTTGATTAAACAACGAGGGTCAATGGTTGGTTCGGCGTATAAGTTGTCTGTTTTATATATCAGATTCAATCCATACATGTCAATCACTTTCAAGGTGAAGTTATAGAGTAAGGGACTATCCGTTTTCAAATGTACAATACCAGCATTCACATCGCTATTCTTTCCGCTGCCATTTTTTAGAAACTGTTGGTACAATCTTAAAAATTTAGGATGCGTTAAGCGTTTCTTTGCTTTAGACCATCTTAGCTGAGGATCGGGGAAGGTGATCCAGATTTCATCCACTTCGTTTTTTGCAAAGTAATTAGGGGTTAGTTCAATTTGAGAACGAACAAAGGCGATATTTTTTAATGCTTCTTTATTAGCAATGCTTGCCCCTTTCCAGATACGATTGCCTTTTAGATCTATTCCGATAAAGTTTTCATCAGGAAACATCCTGCCCAAGCCTACTGCGTATTCACCTCTTCCGCAAGCAAGTTCAATTGTAAGTTTAGGGCATACAATGTCATTAACTAAACTATCATTTACATTAGCTATTCTATTTTCCACTATTCCATTGGATAGGGTCAAATTTTCTATCACAATTGGCGTATTGTCGTTTCTTAACGCATGAAAATAAGCGCCCCATTTACCTTGAATATCCTGCGGATACTCTAACACATTTTCATATGCTTTTATTGCTGCAAACTTGATTAATTTTTTCTGCCCCATAGCATGCAAAGATACTTCTTAGGGTTGATTTTATGGAATTTATACGCTGGATTCCAATATTTGAAAAATATATATTTACAATCTTACAATTTTACAATTTTCAATCATTCATTAAAACAAGAATCGCAAACGATGTTAGCAAATAACAATAACAGATGACTATAGCACTAAATGACCTTTTTAAAAGTGTGGATTGTTTGAGACTGGCTAGGCTTGATATGTGTGTTTTAGGCCCCATTGAAATAAAGTGTGGATTGTTTGAGACTGGCTAGGCTTGATATGTGTGTTCTAGCCTACAGTTTTAAAATAAACGAAAAAGGCACTTAGATTAAATTAAAGTGTGGATTGTTTGAGACTGGCTAGGCTTGATGTGTGTGTTCTAGCCTACAGTTTTAAAATAAACGAAAAAGGCATATGGGCTTTTGAAGAGTATAATTTTAATTCACTTATAAATTCATTGTATGACATCGACAAAAAAGAATAAGATTAGCCATAGAAGAGATAGAAAATATGACCAAGATCGACAGGCGGATGAATATAGGCTCTTAGGAGAAAGTATGAAAGCGGCTAGATTAAAAAGACTTTTTTCCATTAAAGAATTAGCAGAACGTGCAAGGGTGGATCGATCAACGATCTATCATATTGAGCATGGTAAACCTACAATTTCTTTGTTTTCTTTTCTGAATGTTTTAAAAGTACTTGACTTATATGAAGATATGATGCGATTTATCGACAATGATGTTCAGGGTAATATCATTTTTAAAAGGAAAATGATGATTAAAGAAAACACTAAAAACTATAAACTATAAACTTCAATCTATGAACTTTAATCTATAAACTATAAACTTCAATCCTTAAACTCTAATCATTTATTTTAGCTTCATTAAATTAATTGCTTTTTGCGCCACTATTGGCGCAATCGCAACCCCCATACCACTCATCCTTACTGCGCAATACACATTGGGCTGCACCTTTTCAATGATAGGCTTTTTGATTTTCCCCATGCCCATTGTTCCACTCCATCTAAGTTCTATTTTAGGTTTTTTTGAGCCCTTTGGCAGAATTCGTTGCATCATAAATTCTTCTAAAACTTGCTGTATCGTTTTGGACGTATCTAATGAATATGTTTTCTCGTTTTTAAAGTCAGCATTTCTTGCACCTCCTAATAGCAATCTGTTCCCTAAGTTGCGGAAATAATAATACCCTTCATCAAAATGATAACATCCTTTGAATTTTAAATTCGGGATAGGCTCTGTCACAAACACTTGACCTCTTGCCGGTACGACATCTAATGTTGGTATAAGCAATTTAGCAAATCCATTGGTACATACTAACATCTGCTTTGTCTCGATTGGGGCATCTAGATTAGTTGTAATCGTTACACCCTTCGCATGACTTTTGAATTTTTTCACCTCGGTGCTAAATAAAATCTGGACCCCTTTTCCTTGTACAGCTTTTTGTAAAGCCAAAACTAGCTTTGCTGAATTCAATTGTCCCTCTAGTTTGTTATAAGCAAGCGCTTCGATTCCCTGAAAACCTAATTTGTTGATCTCTTTACTTGCATTGGTATAAATAGGAAGGTATTTGCCATTTTTTTTAGGCGTCTTTAAGACGGGTGCAAGTATTTTATTTAAGTAAGTAATATGATCATCTAGCTTTGAGATATCATACGCTTCTTTTTTCGCTCCCTCAAATAATTCATATCCACCCCATTGATTGTAGTCAATCTCTTTTGCTTTAAAAACGTCTTGTATTCTTTGCAATCCATCATAGCGCATTTTTACAGTTTCAAGCATGGCTTCTTCTCCCATCAACTGCACATCGTACATCAATTCCGAAACACTGCCAAAGCAAGAGAATCCTGCATTGCGTGTACTCGCTCCAGATGGAATCACCCCTCGTTCTAGTATGGTGATATTCAATTTTGGATTTTTTTGAATGGCCTCGTAAGCCGTCCATAAACCTACAAAACCACAACCTACTATCACTAAGTCTTTTTGTGCAAAGTAAGTTGACTGCTCCCATACTGATATTGCCATGCTGCTAATTTTAGATTTCTAAGGTCCTACTTTTTTAGCAATAAACAATTTGATTACAATTAAAGATTGGTACGGCTTATTTAAGCAAAAAAAAACCGCCCCTATTGAAGGAGCGGTTTAAAGTAGCTAACTAAAATTATCTTCCGAAGATATATCTTAATCCAATCTGCGCCTGCCATACGTCAAACACAGAGGAGTTCTTTTGATAAGTACTTCCAATTAATGTAGTTGAACCATCTAAGTTCTTTTGTGTAGCCAATTTGTATACTGGCACACCTGCACTGTTTACGGTGCTATATGCTAAGATTTGTGGGTTGGTAACTCTTTGAGATACACCCCAGCTATCATTCAACATATTTGCAAAGTTCAAGATATCCGCTCTAAATTGTAAAGTATTGCGCTTGCCTTTAACTTTCACAAAGAACTCTTGTACAATAGATACATCAAAACGGTGTAACATTGGTAATACTGAACCATTGCGTTCTGCGTATTGTCCTTTACGTGTTTTTAAATATTTATCTTGGTTGATGTAGTTCCAGAATGCAGCTTGTTGTTGTGGTTCATTGTAAGTAATGGTTCCAACTGTCAATGCTGCGAAACGCGTCTCGTCGATTCTTTTTGGAACATAGATCAATTCATTGTTCGCAATACGGTCGCCGTTCATATCACCAGAGATAGTGTAAGAGTAAGCGCCTGCTTGTGATCCAATATAACCAACAGAGAAACTTGTTGATCCACCATATTCACCACCATACTCTAATTTGTAACCAAATAAACCTACGATTCTGTTAGGGATATTGAAATCAGAATTCGATAATTTAATATCATTGTTTCCATTTACAGTACGAGCACCTGTCCAGCTTCCAGAAGCGATTGAACCTGCACTCATGAAATCTGTAGCATTCGATGTTGTCCACGCAAGTGATCCCCATAATCCTTTTTTGTAAGGCATTTCTAATTTAAGTGTCATTGACTTATAATCACCTTGGTTTTTATTTGTCAATACAATTGCATTAGATACGTTATTATTCACTCTCACTGTAGCATCTGTTCCACCGAATCTTAATCTATTATCAGCACCTGCAAATTGAGCAACTGCTCCTTTCAAGTTTGCATTGTAATAATGCACTGCATTTAAGTTTTTGTTGAACAAGAACTCTACAGTACCCACAAGACCAAATGGTAATTTTTGATCTATCGCTAAGTTTGATTTCCAAACTTGAGGAAACTTATAGTCTTCGTCTGTAAGTGCAATATCAAATGTAGAAGGTAAAGTTGGTGTAGATGGGATAAAATATTTGTTAGGGTTTGCAGTAAAACCATAGTTAGTTGCTGCAGCACCACTTACATCGATATATCCAGTTAACACACCATTGTTTCCAACTTGGTTAGATACAAATACATATGGAGGACGACCAGTGAATACACCTGTACCACCTCGAACTTGTGTCTTCTTCTCGCCATTCACATCCCAGTTGAAACCCAATCTTGGTTCAAATAAGATTTGTGTTTTTGGCATAACACCTGTATTGAATTTAGCACCATTTGCAAATGTCATTGCAGTGATTGCTGGATTTTCAATAGATGTATTTTCAAATCCAATTACAGCCATTCTTAAACCTGCTGTTAATTTTAAATTCTTATTGTATTGGTATTCGTCCTGACCATAAATATCTAAACGAGATGTTTTTAATACTTGCATTGGATCAACCGCTCCTGGCAATGCAGAATAACGGAATTGAGTACGTGCAGGAATAAAAGTCGAAGGAGCACCACCTGCTGCGATGGATTGGTTTGCTGCAGTATAGAAATCTGCTAAGCTATTGAATACATATACACCGTTAGATGCAGGGAAGAACAAGTTATTAGACTGATATTTTTCAAAGTTTACACCAGCAACAATCGTATGCTTGTCTAAATACTTTGTCAAGTTATCTGTAATATGGAATGTGTTGTAGTCTAATTTATTTCCTGGAGTGAATGGATCAAAACCTACTGAAGTCAATGTTGTTGAACCAGACTTGATATCAATGGTTGGGAACATTTGGCTTCTATATGCTCTATTTTCAATTTGCTTATCATATCCAATAATTAAACTGTTATGTAAAGTGTTTGACAACTTACTGTTTAATTCAATTACAATAGAACGTGTGTTATCCATAATACCGTAACCACTATTTTGGAATGCCATAGCTAACGCAGAACCTGTTCTGTTACCGAAACCTGCAGATGTTGAGTTAGAGACATTGATATCTGCATTTGAGTTATGGTGAACATAACGTGCAGTTAACTTATGCATATCATTGATGTTCCAGTCTGTTCTAATTAAGAATTTTTCTGAAACTGTTGCATTGTTATATCCTTCCCAAGGTCCTGTTGTGTAACTGAACTTCTCTTGCATGAACTTAGATAAAGTTTCTAATTCTGCGTAAGTTGGTCTTGAAATTTGAGAACCTGTTAATGGAGAACCTGTAGAGATCCAGTTTGTACCTGGTTCTGTTTTCTCTAACTTCTCATAGTTCGCAAAAATGAATAATTTATTCTTGATAATTGGCGCACCAATTCTGAAACCTTTTACTTTCTCACTGAACTTAGCAGGTGTGACCTTTATACCATTTGCTTTGTTACCATTATAAGTAGATGTGTTATCTCTTTCTGTTTGATAGTAAGAACCTTCAATCTCATTTGTACCTGATCTTGTTACTGCGTTAATTCCAGCACCAGTAAAACCTGATTGACGAATATCAAATGGAGCGATGTTTAATTGTAATTGCTCAATTGCATCTAAAGAGATAGCAGAAGCGCCAGTTCTACCTCCTGCTTGTGCAGAAGAACCTAAACCGAAGCCATTGTTAAATTGAGAACCATCAATTGTAAAATTGTTTAAGCGAGAATCTTGTCCACCGAAACTAGCACCATTACCATTTGAATTGTACTTTGTAATACCATCAATTGTTCTTGGTCCAGTTACTGGAATGTTTTGTAATTCTCTTCTTCCAAACTGCTGTGCAGTTCCAGTTCTTTCTTTAGAGAATAAGCCGCTTCTATTGCTAGCAACAACTACCTCTTTTAAGTTTGAACCTGTTGCATACAACACGAAGTCCACGTTGGTAGCCACACCTAAGTTGGTAGCTAGTTCTGTCACTTGATCATTTTTGTAACCAACAAAGCTAGCTGCTACTGTAAACGGTCCACCAACTCTTACAGCTGGGAACACGAATGCACCTGTTTTGTTTGTTACTGTTTTGTACGTTGTACCAGTTGGAACGTGCGTCGCAATGACTGATGCACCAACCAATACTTCTTTCTTTTCATTGACAACAACACCAGAAATGGTTGAAGTTGTAATTTGAGCAAAACTGATGACGGTCATCATACAGCTTGCCAAAAACAAGATTGTTTTTTTCATTTGTTTGGATTTGATTTCGAAATGCTT
The DNA here is from genome assembly GCA_943324415.2 of Sediminibacterium ginsengisoli. Taxonomy (GTDB): domain Bacteria; phylum Bacteroidota; class Bacteroidia; order Chitinophagales; family Chitinophagaceae; genus Sediminibacterium; species Sediminibacterium ginsengisoli_C. The sequence continues at coordinate 11,683 of CALPLN020000044.1, forward strand.
ACTTATCATTTCAACAGGAAATGGGCAAATTCGAGGAATTGCCAAAAACTTGTTAAAATGCTGCCGCAAAGGTAGGCTGAACTGGAAATCTCAGTGCTTTTTTGACTAAGATTAGCCTAGAATTAATATTAACTTAACATTGCTTTGGCCTTTTTCGCCCTATTTGTTTAATATTTCTTAACAATATATGGTATAGTATTATACATATAAATATTATATGTAATATATAGTTAAACCCGCTATTTTATGCGCTTATATTATAACAATTTGTTAATATTTCGCTTATATTCGTACTCAAAATTAAAATCAATCACATGAGAAAAGTTGTTTTATTGTCTTCTCTTGTTTTTTGTTTTGCACTTCAAGTATTGGCTCAGGGTTCTAAGAAGATCTCTGGTAAGATAGTTGATCAAAAAACTAAGCAAGGATTAGGAGGCGTAACAGTGAATGCTGGTAAAGTGAATGCTTTATCTGATGCAAATGGTAATTATCAAATTAG
>CALPLN020000045.1 GCA_943324415.2 Sediminibacterium ginsengisoli
ACCAACGAATTAAATGATATTCCTTTGTACGTACTTCCTATCAAACCTTTCTTTCTATTTAATCAAGCAACTGAATTTAATCAATTGGTCATTGATTTTGTAGCACAATATCATCAACATACAAATGAACAGTAAAAAAGACAAGAAGAAGTCAAAAACAACTACAAAACAGACTCACTTAACGACAACGTATAAAGGAGTATTAGACATTGCTAAATCTGGTATGGGTTTTATTATCGTACAAGGTTTAGAGCAAGATATTTTAGTTTTCCCAACTGATTTTAATACCGCACTCAAAGGAGATGAAGTACGTGTAAAAATCACCAAAATAAGACAAGGTTCTGGAAAGAAAGAAGGTAAGGTAGTAGAGATTGTAAAAAGAAAACAAGTGTCTTTTTCGGGCACGATGCAGATCATGCAACACCATGCATTCTTTTTACCTAACACCATTCATCCAATGCCAGATATTTATATCCCAATGGATAAATTAAAGGGGGCAAAGACGGGAGACAAGGTGATTGTTCAATTGACTAAATGGGATAACCCAAATAAAAAACCAGAAGGAGAAGTTTTAGAAATATTTACGCCAGAGAAAGAGAACGATATGGCCATGAAGTCAATCGTGGCAGAATCAGGTTTCCCATTGGTATTTGATGGAGAAGTATTGGCATTTGCTAAAACCTTATCAGATAAAATTTCACCAGAGGAAATTGCAAAACGAAAAGACTATAGAGAAGTATTGACCTTCACGATCGATCCGGTGGATGCGAAAGATTTTGATGATGCAATATCATTTCAACATTTAACCAACGGCCATATTGAAATTGGAGTACACATTGCAGATGTAAGTCATTTTGTTCAACCAGGAACTGCGGTGGATAAAGCCGCTTTTGAAAGAGCCACATCGGTTTATTTACCAGATCGCGTTTATCCTATGTTGCCAGAGCGAATCTCCAATGAATTGTGTTCATTGAGACCTAAAGAAGAAAAATTAACTTTCTCAGCCACATTTGAAGTTGATGATGCAGGAAGGATTGTGCATACCTGGTATGGCAAAACAGTAATTTATTCTGATCGTCGATTCACTTACGAGGACGTGCAAGAAATAATCGAAACTAAAGAAGGAGATCATAAAGCTGAAATTTTGTGGCTACATGATTATACGCAGAATTTAAGAAAGCAACGTTTCGAAAACGGAGCCATCAACTTTTCTTCTCAAGAAGTACGTTTTACTTTGGATGCCACCGGAAAACCCATTGGAATCACTGTTAAAGAAAGTAAAGCATCACATCAGTTGATCGAAGAATTGATGTTGAAAGCCAATCAATTGATTGCCGAAAAAATGGGCAATGTAAAAGTAAAAAAAGAACCCATTCCTTTCCCATATCGTGTGCATGACCAACCGAACGAAGATAAATTAAGTCCATTTGTAGTCTTTGCAAAAAAGCATGGCTATCCATTTAATATTGATACGCCAGAACATATTGCACATAGCTTTAATAATTTAATGTTGGCTTCAAAAGGTAAACCTGAACAACATGTTTTAGAGCAATTAGGTATCCGCACTATGGCGAAAGCAGTATATACTACCAACAATATTGGCCATTATGGATTGGGCTTTGAACATTATTGTCATTTCACGTCTCCAATACGTCGATATCCAGATGTATTAGTACATCGTATTGTACAAAGTGTCTTAATGGGCAATGCCATGAATGACGAAGGATTAGAGGAAAAATGTGTGCATTGTAGTATGCGTGAAAGAGCTGCAATGGAAGCAGAACGCGCTGCCAATAAATATAAGCAGGTTGAATTCATGCGGGATTATCTAGGACATAGTTTCGAAGGCATTATCAGTGGTGTATCTAGTTTCGGTTTCTTTGTTGAAACTGTAGAGCATAAATGTGAAGGCCTAGTGAGCATTACTAGCTTATCTAAATTTGATGACTTTAGATTGCTTGAATCAGATTATGCTTTAGTGGGTTCAAGATCTGGCAGAAAATTCAATATGGGGGATAAAGTGATTGTGAAAGTGGTCGCTGCAAACTTAGATAAACGCCAATTGGATTTTGAATGGGAGATCAATGGAATGTTGAACAGTTAGTATTTAATAAGCAGTTAAAGTTTCTTGAAAAACAATTCCTTCATTTGCTAAATGCTGTAAGATAGGTGTGTAGATTCTTGCATCAATTGGGATATGCAAACCGGTCATTTTAATTTCACCTTTTAAATATGCACATACGCCCATGGCCAATGGCAGACCTACTGTCTTTGCCATGGCAGTATGGATGGCATCATCGCCAGTTAATACCATGCTGCTATCTAGTTTAAATTGACGATCTCCAATGTGATATTCAATCTCATGTAACATCACTACCAAGTCTTTGTCTGTTGCATTTAATTTCCATTTCCCTTCTAATAACCATTGTAAAATAGTGGCATTGGAATTGAATTGAACAGGGATAGGGGTAGTTTCATTTAAACCAATAAACTCCAATTGTGCCCTGATACTTGCGTTTTCATTCAATTTCGCAAGTAAACTAGACAGCTCATTTTGTTGAATATGATGTTCAAACCATTCCCGAACAGTCGTATTTGGGGTTATTTCAAGCATTGTTTCATCCGTTAATTGCAATTGAACGATGGCATTCCAGCCCGAACAAAAAGCAGGGTAGCGTAGTGTTGTGCGAACAAAATCTTTCACACCATGAAGATGATAGGTATCGATATAAGATAAAGAGTTTCTATTTGGATAATAGGCTAAAGGACCAATTCCTGGCAAGTTTACGACAGGAGTTTGATGGAATATCTCGGGGTAATTTTTTGTCACAGTGGCTCCATTTTCAAGATAAATGGCACCTGATTTTCCAGCTAAAATGATATTTCTTGGGTTCCAGCTGATTTTATAATGCCAAGGATTGTCATCACTTTCTGGTGCAACCAATCCGCCGCAATGGGATTTAAAGCTAGTTATTTTGCCTCCTTTTGAATGAATCTCATCTATGATTGCCATGGCGCTCATATGGTCAATTCCGGGATCTAAACCCATCTCGCAGAGGAATAAAAGTTGTTTGGATTCAATTTCTGCTGCTAAAGAACGCATATTGTCATCTACATAGGATGCCGTAAATAATGGTTTTTCGAAAGTCAAACAATCTTTTGCAACCAAAAAATGGAGGTGTGCTGGTAGCATAGATACAACGATATGGGCTTTTTGAACCAAATTTTGACGATCAACTTCATTTTCAATGTCAATACCAAGGGCCATTCCATTGGGTGCATTATTCCACTTAATTTTAGCCGTTTCAGCATCTCCATCGGCTAGTAGGATATACCAATCGTTTTCGACTGCTTTTTGTTGTAAATATTGGATTAAAACTGTGGCTGATTTGCCTGCTCCAATAATGAGGATTGTTGGGCCCATTTTTGAATGTATAAGTGGTTAAAAATCTATACGTTAAAGTTAGTATTTATTACCAAAAACTGTGGATAAAATTGTGTAAATTAATACTGATATTAAGCATAAAAAAGGGGTCAAAAAGGTATCTTCGTAAAGGTTCGTATTTGATGCCTTTTTGGGCATTGGAAATAGACTATAAGAAACAAAATATATGGAAGAAAATTTAGAAGGAAATTTAGGTCTAGAACAGACCCAAGACAATGATCGTGTGATTAGAGTCAATATTGAGGAGCAGATGAAAACCTCCTACATTGACTACTCCATGTCTGTTATTGTAGGACGTGCTTTACCCGATGTTCGTGATGGTTTTAAACCAGTACACCGTCGCGTTTTGTTTGCCATGCACGAGCTTGGAAACAATAGCAATAAACCGTATAAAAAATCTGCACGTATAGTCGGAGAAGTGATGGGTAAATTTCACCCACACGGTGACACTGCCATTTATGATACATTAGTCCGTATGGCACAAGAGTGGACGATGCGCTATAGGTTAGTTGACGGCCAGGGTAACTTTGGTAACCAAGATGGAGATCCGCCGGCAGCTATGCGTTATACAGAGGCACGTTTGCAAAAGATTTCAGAAGCCATGTTGGATGATTTGGAGAAAGATACAGTGGATTATCAATTGAACTTTGATGATAGCTTATCTGAGCCAAGTGTACTACCTACAAGGATTCCACAACTATTGGTGAATGGTTCATCAGGTATTGCAGTGGGTATGGCAACGAATATGTTGCCACATAATTTGAATGAAGTGGTGGATGGATGTATTGCCTATATCAACAATAAAGATATCACGATTGAAGAATTAATTACAATCGTAAAAGCGCCCGATTTTCCTACTGGTGGAGTCATCTATGGTATGGAAGGGGTAAAACAAGGTTTGATGACAGGTCGTGGTCGTGTGGTGTTACGTGGAAAATGTAATGTTGAAACAAAAGCCAACGGTCGCGAAATGATTGTGATCAACGAGATTCCTTATCAAGTGAATCGGGATCATTTAACAGATCGTATTGGTCAGTTGGTGGTTGATAAAGTAGTAGAGGGAATTACGCATGTAAACAATGAAAGTAACAAACGAGAGGGAACCCGTATCGTGATTGAACTTCGTAAAGATGCAGTCGCTCAAGTGATCATCAATCAATTATTTAAGTTCACAGAATTACAAACCAGTTATGGTATCAACAATGTGGCTTTAGTAAAAGGTCGTCCTAGAATTTTAAATCTTAGAGATTTGATTTTAGAGTTTGTTGATTTCAGAATGGAAGTAGTGATTCGTCGTGCTAAATTTGAATTAAAGAAAGCCGAAGAACGTGCACATATTTTAGAAGGGTATTTAATTGCATTGGATCATTTAGACGAAGTGATTCGTTTGATCAGAAGTTCTGCTAATCCAGAAGCTGCTAAAGAAGCATTAATCACTGCAGGATGGGGCATTTCAGAGATCCAAGCGAAAGCAATTTTGGAATTGAGATTGCAACGTTTAACAGGCATGGAACGCGAAAAAATTAAAGAAGAATTCGATCAATTAATGAAATTGATTACCTCTTTAAAAGAATTATTGGGCAGCGAACATTTACGTTTCGAATTGATCAAAACTGAGTTGTTAGAAGTGAAAGAAAAGTTTGGTGATGAGCGTAAATCTGAAATCCAATACTTAGCTGACGAAATGCGTATCGAAGATTTAATTGAAGAAGAAGATGTGGTGATTACCATTTCTCATTTAGGTTATATCAAGCGTACTTCTGCAACTGAATACCGTCAACAAAAGCGTGGAGGTCGCGGTGCAATTGGTTCTAAGACTAGGGAAGAGGATTATGTAGAGCATTTATTTATTGCTTCTACGCACGATACGATGTTGTTCTTCACAGAAAAAGGAAGATGTTTCTGGATGCGTGTATATGAAATTCCAGAAGGGGAAAAAACGAGTAAGGGTAGAGCGATTCAAAACTTGATTCAATTGCCTCCTGATGATAAAGTAAAAGCCATTATCGAAGTACGTAATTTGGCAGACAAGGATTACGTAAACAATCACTATATCATCCTTTGTACTAAGAAAGGAATCATCAAGAAAACTTGTTTAGAAGAATTTAGTCGTCCAAGAGTGAATGGTGTAAACGCCATCACCATCAATGAAGGAGATGAATTATTAGCAGCACGTTTAACCGATGGTAACAATGAAGTAATGATGGCTGTGAAGTCTGGTCGTGCAATTCGCTTCCCAGAAGAAAAAGTAAGACCAACAGGAAGAGGAGCGATTGGTGTGGCTGGTATCGAAGTGGATGACGAAACGGACGAAGTAGTTGGTTTAGTATGTGTAAGCAGAGAAGACAAAGACCGTACCATATTAGTGGTGAGTCAACAAGGTTATGGTAAAAGAACGCCTATTGATGATTACCGAATCACCAATCGTGGTGGTAAAGGGGTGAAGACCATCAATGTAACCGAAAAAACTGGAAGCTTGGTAGGTATCATGGATGTATTGGAAAAAGAAGATCTGATCATCACTTGTAAATCTGGAGTAACCATAAGAACAAGCATCGCAGATATCAGAGAAGCGGGTAGAGCTACGCAGGGTGTTAAATTGATTCGTTTGGATGAAAGCGATGAGATTGCAGCCACTTCCAAGATCGAAGAGCAAGATGTGCCAGAAGAAGGAACACCTACAGATGACACATTGAATAACGAAGGTGATGATACACCTGAAGCATAAATTTTATAACTTTAGTACTTTAAAATAATCATTATGAAAAAATGGATTGGTGCATTGTTCTTAGTAACATTGATGCAAACAGCTTTTGCTCAAGACTTTAAAAAAGTAGAGACGAGCTTATTATTAAATAACTTTGAAGCTGCTAAGACAGAATACGATAAAGCAGTCGCTAAAAAAGCAAGCTTAGAAACAACAGCAGAAGGGTATTACTGGAAATCAAAAATCTATGCAGGTTTGGCTAAGGATCCAGCTGCTAAATATCCAGATGCAGTAGAGAAATTGTACAAGAGTTTGGAAGATTATATCAAAGCTGATCCGGAATATGCATTGGCAGTAAAATTTGGTCAAGAACCATTTTTTGAAGTATACATCAAAAGTTTTAAAGATGGAGTAGCTGCTTTTGGCGAAAAGAAGTGGAAAGATGCTGCTGCCAATTTTGACAGAGGGGTATTCTTAAGTGATATCATCTTCACAAAAAGCTGGTCTAGTAACAAACAACCATTTGATACTACGACTTTGATGTATGCTGGTTATTCAAACCAGAATGCGGGCAATATCGATTTAACTTTAAAGCACTATCAAAGAATGATAGAGGCTAACATGAAAGCGCCTGAGTTATTAGATATTTATAAATATGTTTTAATCCAATACATTGATACGGCTTATTTTAAAAACAAGGATTTCAAAAAAACTCAATTTGAAAAGTATTATGTTTTTGCTGAAAAAGCATACCCAGAAGAAAAATGGTTTGAATTTAGAGCGGATTATATCGATAAAAACCTCAATGCAGCCGAAAAAGTAGCCGCATTTGATGCCCAAGTAGGTAATAATTCTTTGAATGAAACTGAATGTCAAATGTACGGCGACATGTTTATGTCAGCTAGAAACGAGGAAAATTTACCAGAAGAAAAGGCCAATTTCTATTTAGATAAGGCTGCTGATGCTTATATGAAGGCGTATAATATGAACAATCAGAACTTTGCAGCAGCTTTTAACGTAGGTATTAGCTATTACAACCAATATACTGCCTTAGACGACCAATTTGGTAACAATATCAGAGCCTTACAACAATTGAACACCAATAAGCCACCAGCACCCAAAGATCCTAAGAAAAAATTAGCATTTGATGCTAAATTCAAGGCACAGCAGGATTCAATTAAAAAATTGAATTTGGCTTTGGACGCACCGATGAAGGCTAAAGTAGATCAAGCTATTGAGTGGATCGAAAATGCGTTCAATATCATCAAGGACAAGCCAACATTAACAAGAAGTGAGAAGAATGTAGCTGCAAGATCTGTAGACTTTTTAGCAACTTTATATTCATCTAAGAGAGATAAAAATAGAGCAAACCAAAAAGTTTACGATGAGTTAGACGCTAAGTTTAACAAGTACGATCAGTTACATGATAAATACCAATAGAACTGAATCCATTTAGATTCAATCAAAATAGATTCAATCAAAATACTAAAAGCCTTCCCAAATCGGGAAGGCTTTTTTTAGTGTCTAATACATTTCAATTTTTATACTAGGAGAACAAGTTGTTATGGAATCACTTATGTACAAAGCATTCATTGTTTACATAATTACTATGAAAGGGGTTTGTTCTGAATATACTATTTAACATAATGTTAATTATAAGCAATTAAACTAGGTTGAAATAGATCTGTAGACTGTTTGTTCAATTCAAAATAGGTTGTATTTTGTAGTATAAACATATACCTATGGCAATGCATCCATCTAGAAGGAAATTTGTACAAGACGCGGGTTTAGCATCTATTGCTTTAAGCTTAAGTCCTCAGTTTATAAAAGCGCAATCCAATGCAAAAAAAGACATCCTTAAAATTGGTGTCATTGGTACAGGTTTTCGTGGTCAAAATCATATTGAATTATTGGCGCAACGTAAAGATGTGGTGGTTGTTGCTTTTGCAGATCCAGACGAAAAGATGTTGGCGGATGCCCAAAACATTCTAAAAAAGGCAGGACGAACCGCTGCTATAGAATATAAAAACGGCAAAGAGGATTACAAAAATCTACTTAAAAGAACCGATTTAGATGCGGTCATCATTGCCACTCCATGGGAATGGCATATCCCTCAAGCGATAGAAGCCATTAAAAATGGGATCATTCCAGGGGTTGAAGTTTGTGGTGCAATCAATATAAAGGAATGTTGGGATGTGGTAAATGCGAGTGAAAAGTACAATATCCCTGTCATGTGCTTGGAGAATGTATGTTATCGACGAGATGTTCTAGCAGTCTATAATATGGTTAGAAAAGGGATGTTTGGTGAAATATTACACTTGCAAGGTGGATATGAGCACGATTTAAGGGGTGTAAAGTTCAATGACGGGATCACTGCCTATAATTCGGGTGCTGAGTTTGGAGAAAAAGGCTTTAGTGAAGCAAAATGGAGAACAAACCACTCCTTATATAGGAACGGAGAATTGTATCCTACCCACGGACTAGGACCTGCAGCTATGATGATTGACATCAATAGAGGAAATAAATTAACAAGGCTTTCTTCGGTTGCAACGAAGGCAAGAGGTTTACATAAATATATAGTTAACCATCCACAAGGTGGTGATAATCATCCGAATGCGAAATTAAACTTCAAGTTGGGTGATATTGTAACCACTAGTATACAAACGCATAACGGGGAGACTATATTGCTTACCCATGACACCAATTCTCCTCGTCCATACAATTTAGGGTTTAGGGTACAAGGAACTCAGGGCTTATGGCAGGACTTTCATGCTGGTCAATTTTCAGCGGGACATATCTATATAGAAGGACTTTCGCCTAAAGCGCATCAATGGGAGAATCCTGAAGCCTATTTAAAGCAGCACGATCATCCATTATGGAAACGATTCGAATCGGATGCTACAGGAGCAGGACATGGAGGAATGGACTTTTTTGTGATCAATGCCTTTTTAGAATGCATTAAAAGAGCAGTACCATTCCCGATGGATGTATACGATCTAGCCACTTGGTATGCGATTACACCTTTATCAGAGAAGTCCATTGCAGAACATGGTCAGGTGCAAGAGATCCCAGATTTTACGCGTGGTAAATGGCAAAATAGAAAGCCAGACTTCGCCATGGACGATCAATTTTAATTAGCAATAGATATGCATAAAGTATTGAAATACAATTAGTTGAAATTTATTACTTTATATTAAATTTTAAATGTAAGTTTAATTAAGCTTATTGAATTGTTTTAATAATTCAATCTGGTTATTGGTACGATCTAGATTTTGACTTGGTCTTATAGTATGGTAGTATTGGTCTAATTGAAGGTAATCCGTCAAAAAGCGTAAGGCTTGCATATAGATGATAAATTGACCAGAGAAGGTGAAATGGTCTTTCTCAAAAGGGGTCAAGAACTCCCCCATTGCTTTTAGGTAACCATTTTGTAAAGCTGTCCACCTGTCTGGCATCATTTGAATCAAATTCAAATCGGTACATTCTTCGTTCACTGGACAAAGATAGGTTCTGCACATATCACCAATATCACTAATATAATAACCTGGCATAGTGGTGTCCAAGTCGATGACACAAATTGCTTGATCGTCCTTAAATAAGACATTGCTAATTTTAGTGTCATGGTGCGTCACCCTCAAAATGGCGTCTTTATGATTTGTGTACTTAGTCCACTGATCAACATAAGATTGATGGGATTGCAAAAACAGAATGGCCTCTTTTGCCTGCTTGATCCGATTGCCATCTCCCTGAATCAACGCTTTTTCAAATTGATGAAATCTTAAAGCAAGATCATGAAATTGAGGGATAGTTGATTTTAACTCCCCTATTGGATAAGCTACTAAACTAGCCGTGAATAGTCCAAATTGATTGGCTGCTTCTTTTGCTTGATCTGCATGGGTCAGTACATCCAAAGCGAGACCCTCTATTTTTTTAAATGCTCGATAGTACTTACCCTCCCATCCTATCAAAGTCTCCCCTACTAAATTGGGAACCAAATGTGTAAATAACAATCCTGGATGATGCTTCCTTAAATACTGCCCAATGGATTTGATATTCTGATCTATCGCAAAAGGGTCTTTAAAGACCTGTGTATTGATACTTTGCAGAATAAAATCACCTTGTTGAGTAGCTACCTCAAAAGTTTGGTTAATTAACCCTTGTGTTAATGGATTTGCTTTAGCTGCTTCCCATCCATATTGATCAAATATTACTTGCATCATAATGTTTATAAATGTACAAAATTAGCAGCTTACTGACTATCTTTAAATGCTTATAATTAATAGCCTATTAGCCATGGACAGAAGAAAATTTATCAATTTAAGTGGATTAGGGATCACTAGTTTTACCATTCCAAATTTCATCCCATCCATTCGTTCTTCAAATCAAATTCAACCTATTGTTGCTTCCACTTGGGATGCAGGCTTAAGAGCCAATGTAGCTGCTTGGGAGGTCTTGAAAAAAGGAGGAACCGCTTTGGATGCTGTAGAACAAGGGGTGATGATTACAGAGTCAGAAATCAATTGTTGTGTTGGTTTGGACGCGAACCCAGACAGAGATGGGATAGTTACTTTAGATGCGTCTATTATGGATCATGAATTTAATTGTGGTTCGGTTGCTTTTTTAGAGCGCATTAAACATCCCATTGCAGTTGCAAGAAAAGTGATGGAAAAATCGCCACATGTATTTTTAGTGGGTGCGGGTGCGCAAGCATTTGCATTGGCCAATGGATTTACGTTGGAGTCGGGTGAATTATCTGAACAAGCAAAGAAGAGTTATAAAGAATGGTTGAAGCAATCCAAATACCAACCCATCATTAATGTAGAGAAAAATCAATCGGTTGCCTATTTAGATCCTGCATTCAGTGCGCCAAAAAAATTGACGGATGGTAATTGGAACCATGATACCATTGGGATGATTGCCATGGATCAGTTGGGTAATTTAAGCGGTAGTTGTACGACAAGTGGTGCTGGTTTTAAAATGCGTGGCCGTGTGGGGGACTCTCCTATTATTGGTGCGGGTTTATATGTAGACAATGAAGTGGGTGCAGTCGTGGCAACTGGTCAAGGAGAAGATGTCATTCGTGTGGCAGGAGCTAGTGCAGTGGTGGAATGGATGCGTCAAGGTAAAAGCCCAGAAGAAGCATGTAGACTTGTCGTTGAAAAAGTCAATCGAATTAAGAAAGAAAAAGCCAAGGACATTCAAGTTTGCTTTGTGGCCATCAATAAAAAAGGCGAAGTAGGTGCCTATTCATTACAAAAAGGGTTTAATTATGCTGTCTTTAACAATGCCGGCAACAATTTGAATGATGCATCCTATTTGTTTTAAAATAACTTTATGTCAAAAGTAATACTTGAAATCGCAGCCTTTAGTATAGAAGCAGCTTTAAATGCTTTAGCGGCTGGTGCGGATAGGATTGAATTTTGTGAGAATCCAATGGAAGGCGGTACCACTCCTTCTTATGGAAGTTTACTTTTATTGTCACAAATCACAAAACAACCGGTATTCCCCATTATACGTCCAAGAGGCGGTGATTTTTTATATACCGATAGAGAATTCCAAGTCATGCAAAACGACTTAATGGCTTGCAAGCAATTGGGATTTAAAGGTGCAGTCATTGGACTATTAAATGCAGATGGAACGATTGACACTAAAAGAACGGCTGCTTTAGTTCAAGCTGCAGGTAATATGGAGCTTAGTTTTCATAGAGCATTTGATCGTTGTAAGGATCCTTTTGTTGCATTGGAACAACTGATAGATCTTGGTTGCAAAAGAATTTTAACCAGTGGTCAAGTGCCAAATGTGGTCAATGCAATTCCAATGATTCAAACTTTAGTTGAAAAAGCAAATGATCGAATTGTTATTTTGCCAGGGAGCGGTGTTAGGGCAGATAATATTGCTGGTAT
>CALPLN020000046.1 GCA_943324415.2 Sediminibacterium ginsengisoli
GTAACTAAATCTTTGAAAAAAGGTGATAAAGTAACTTTAGTAGGTTTTGGTACTTTCTCAGTATCTAAGCGTGCTGCAAGAACTGGTCGTAACCCACAAACTGGTGAGACTATTAAGATTAAAGCTAAGAAGGTTGCACGTTTCAAGGCAGGTAAAGAATTGAGCGGTAAGTTGTAATCTCAAATTAATTTGAATAAAAACCCTCGGATAATCATTTATTCAGAGGGTTTTTTTATATTTGTAGTCAAATCACAATTTAAAAATTACAATATCATGGGTAGAGGAGATAAAAAAACAGCAAAAGGAAAGCGCTTTTTAGGTTCTTTTGGTAAAAGCAGACCACACAAAATTAGAGGTATTAAAGCAGCAGCTCCAAAGGCAAACGCTTAATTTCTTTTAAAAATAGATTCCCCCGATTATTCGGGGTTTTTTATGCCTAATTTTGCATCATGAAAAACATGTACTTTCTTATTGTATTTCAACTGATCGCCTTAGCAGGGACAGCACAATGTGCCATCTGTACCAAGACAGCTGCGCAGATAGGTGAAGAAGCGGGAAAAGGTTTTAACGTTGGTATTCTGTATCTAGCTGCTATGCCTTTCGGGATCATGAGCTATGTGGCATATAGATGGTGGAAAAATGAAAAAGCGAGCTAATGCAGCAATTTTCAATCCTGATACCAAGTTGGAACAATCTGCCTTTTCTGCAGCAATGTGTTGAAAGTATCCGAAAAAATTCAACCTATTCACATCAGATCATTGTTCATGTGAATGAAGGAAAGGATGGCTCTTATGATTGGGTGAAATCGCAGACAGATTTAGAGCATACCTACAGTGCAGAAAATATTGGCGTATGCTACGCACTCAATACAGCAAGAACATTGATCAAAACTCCTTACTTACTCTATCTTAATGACGATATGTATCTGTGTCCTGGTTGGGATGCTGCATTGTTAGAGGAAATCAAAAGTATTGGGCATAATTTATTCTTTTTGTCTGCCACTGTGATTGAACCATTTGCATCAAGCAATTCTGTGATTGAGAAAAACTATGGACAAGAGATTGCTCAATTTCAAGAAGAAAAACTACTTCAAGAGTTCAATCAATGGGAAAAGAAAGACTGGTCTGGCGCAACCTGGCCTCCCAATATCCTACCAGTTGCCTTATGGGACTATGTTGGCGGATATAGTATTGAATTTAGCCCAGGCATGTATTCAGATCCCGACTTTTCAATGAAATTATGGATAGCAGGCGTTCGTTATTTCAAAGGTATCAACAAAAGCAGGGCCTACCATTTTGGATCCAAATCTGTAGGACGCGTTAAACGCAATAAAGGTTACCATCAATTTATTTATAAATGGGGCTTTACCTCTAGCTTACTTACAAAACATATGTTACACAGGGGTGAAGATTGGAATGGACCATTACCTGAATTTGTCATGACCACAAAATTGAAGTGGAAAAACAAATTCAAACAATTGCTTTCCCTTTTGTCAAGATAATCTCTGCTAGACAAATATTAGTGTAGCATTCCTCTAAACAAATCTTTGTGTAAATTCAAAAATATTGAAGTTGGGTTTTGCACATGCTACTTCCAAATCCTGTTCCATTTGCTTAAAATCAATTTGTCGCATTTTATGCGCCACAATCAATTGGATGGCTTTTGCTAACATTAATTTTTTATTGGCGCCTAATTCCGTGTTGGCAAGTTGATGTGCATCAATTGCTTGAATTAAATTGGTCATACCAACACCTTGAGAAGCTATAGTTGGTATCACTTTCACTAGCGTATCCGATACCCCATTCTCCATCATCATCTGATGAATATGATTGATAAAGGTTTGTGCATCAGGACGATCACTTTTATTGACTACAAATAAATCTGCTACTTCCATTAATCCAGATTTCATCATCTGCACCTCATCCCCCGCTTCTGGCACCAACACGACCACAGTGGTATCCGCTAAAGAAGCCACTTCCACTTCGGACTGTCCCACCCCTACTGTTTCCAATACAATCCTGTCAAATCCGACTGCCTGAAGCAAAGTAGTCAATTCGATCATAGAACTATTTAATCCCCCTAAGTGTCCTCTGGACGCCAAAGAACGGATGAATACCTGAGGATGTAAATACCAATCCTTCATTCGAATGCGATCTCCTAAAATAGCCCCTTTATGAAAGGGCGAAGAAGGGTCCACGGAAAGGACCGCCACTTTTTTACCTGCAGCCACCCACTCACCCACTAAGCCCGAAATCAAGGTGCTTTTTCCTGCACCAGGAGGACCAGTGATTCCAATGATTGGGATTGATTTTGGTTCAAGTGCTGCCAAATACGAATCGGTTCCTTCCACCTTATTTTCAATTTGTGAAATGGTTTTTGCCAATAGTAAAAAATTACCTTCAGCAACCCCTTTTGCGATATCTGAAACTGCAAACATTTATGAACGGATAATTTTATAATTCTTAAAATCAAATGGACGAATGCCGGTCCATTTTTCAAAATAGTATAATACCAGATTTTTAAAAGAGAATTTCTTTTTAGATATATCTAAATTGATCACCCAATTTTTTCTTTCTATCCTATCTAACATCACATTGGGATGCGTGCCTGTGAATCGCTCCAAAGAATCATACCCCGAGAAGTCATAATAGTCTGGGCTTTGGATGATTTTTTCCATCTGTGTATCATCATTCCAAAATGCAGCACTCTCTTTTTGCTTTTTACGCATTTGTTCTGGGCTCTTAACCCATCCATAATGGTAAATACTCGCGTCGATTGCTGCTACCGGTAATTTTTGTTTGCCGATACGGAAACCCTGCGCGTCCCGATACGCACTAATGGCTTTGTTGTTTCGAATGATTCTTATTTCGTGTGCATACCATTTTCTACTATCCCCTACATAATCATAAGTGCCATAAAAATGCTTGTATTTAAATAACAACCCTTGTACGTCGAAGTCGTCTTTGTATTTTTCACAAGCGGCACGAATCGTTGGATGGTATTTTTCATGCACCACTTCGTCTCCTTGAATGTAAAAAGCCCAGTCAAAGCTTGCATCAATTAATTGAAACGCTTTATTGGTTTCATCCGCTAAAACAACGCCTCCTTTTCTTAAATCTTTATTCCAAACGGAGTGATGAATTTTAATTTTAGGATCCCCGATTGATTCAATCAATGCAATCGTTTCATCTGTCGAATCCCCTATTAATACAATCATTTCATCCACGACTGGTAAAATTGAACGAATGGCTTCCAAGATAGGAAAGTCATTCACCACTGCATTTTTAATAATTGTAAACCCTGCAACCTTCATATTCGCTTATTTGTTCTTCAAATAACCGAAATCTTTTGCAACTTGCCTATTGTTTTACTTAAAGTTTGCTTGAAAGCAATTAATTTTGAGTTACGAAAATTATGATGTCTACAACTATTTGTTTCGATTTTGGCAATACCCGATTAAAGGCGGCAATATTCAAAGGCAATCAATTGGAAAAATTGGAGCTACTAGAAAATAGCGCGCCCTCCTCTATTCAAAAATTATTAGACCAATACCAACCAAGCAAAACATTGCTTTCATCTGTTATCCATCACGATAAAGCGATTGAAAACTTATTGACCGAGTATGGTCCATTCCATTTATTAGGCCCACAAACCAAATTGAATTTCACTACACCAGTAGGGAAACCGGAAACCATTGGCGCAGACCGATTAGGCCTTGTAGCCGCAGCTGTAGATTTATACCCCAATCAACACAATCTTATCATTTCTCTAGGATCTTGCATCACCTATAATTTTGTCAACAATAGAGGCCAATTTTTAGGAGGAAGCATCTCTCCAGGTATGCAAATGCGATTTAAGTCCATGAATGATTTAACAGCACTTTTGCCGTTAATTGAGCCCGCGCCAAGCTTTGGTTTGGTAGGATATGATACCAAAACCAACCTACTTTCTGGTGTGGTTTTAGGGATGGCAGCAGAAATTGATGGCATAATTGGTGCTTATGAGGCCAAATACAGCAAATTTAACGCCCTATTAACCGGTGGAGACCTTAGTTATTTTGTACCTCACTTAAAAAGAAGGATATTTGCGGACCAAAATTTAATCTACAAAGGACTATATGCGATTAGCGAAAAAAATACTTAGGTTAACCCCTTTCATTGGACTTTTCTGTTTTATAGCCCCTTTAAAGGCTCAGATCAATTCCCCGTTTTCTAGATATGGCGTCGGCAACGAAGTGTACAACAGTCAAAATGCCGCAAACCAAGGTATGGGCGGATTAACTGCGGCATACACGCCAAGTATGAATGGTGCTTTTGGACAAAGTATCAATTTCAATAACCCAGCTTCTTATGGCGGTATTTATATGACCACATTTGATATTGGGTTGAACTTAACCAACAGCATTCTTAAAAGAACGACACCAGCAGGTAAAGAAAAATCGACCTACCTAATACCGAATTATATTGTAGTAGGCGTTCCATTAAGTAAAGCAAAAAAGATTGGTTTTGCATTTGGATTAAGACCATTGACGCAAATCAATTACTCAGTCAATGATTATACATTTTCAGAAAGTATCGCTGATTCAATCTACACTAACTATAAAGGCGAGGGTGGCATCAATCAAGTTTTTGTTGGAGTGGGCAAGAGTTGGAAATACTTAAGTGTAGGTATGAATACCGGTTATAATTTAGGCAGAAAAAAAATAGATGTGGTTAAAGCCATCTTATTCAATAGCGATTCATCTTATTTTTATCAATCAATGTCTAGTACCAACACTAGCTTTGGTGGTGTATTTTTAAATTTAGGGGTGCAAGGAGAATTTCCATTGTCTAGTAAAACGAACGCAGTTACAAAGGATAAAACCGAGTACAGCCTTAGCTATGGCGGAACCTACACATTGGATCAAAAATTAAGTGGAAAGCAAGATATCTTAAGGTCGAATGGTATTTTTACCACTTCGCAAGAAACAGCTATTGACACAGCGCTTTTTCAAAAAGACATTAGCGGTAAAATTGAGCTTCCAAGTTCTATGACCGCGGGTATCTCTTTACATAAAAAAATTACGACTGTAAGAGGCGCTTATGATCAATGGGTGATCGGCGTTGAATTGAATCAGTCTAATTGGAAAGATGGATATAAGTTTTATGGTGCAACAGATCAAGTGCGCAATGCCACTATGTTGAGAGCAGGAGCGCAGTTGTGTCCTAATCCATTTGCATTTGAAAGTTATTGGTCTACCGTCACGTATAGATTTGGATTATTTAGCGGTAACGATTATATCAATATCAACAACAATGCTTTAAAAGTAAACGGCTTAACAATGGGACTAGGATTGCCTATTAGAAAGTATCGCTCCTACGATTACCAATTCACATTGTTGAACTTGGCTTTACAGATGGGTCAAAGAGGTGGAGGCGTTTCCAACTTTAAAGAAAACTTTGTACAATTTACAGTGGGATATAGTTTGAGTGATGTCTGGTTCAATAAACGCAAATATGACTAATTCAATACCTAAAAAAATAATTAAAATAGCAGTTGCTTGTATGAGTAGCTGCTTTTTTATGGCTTCCTGCGAGAACGATGTAGATGCTGTAAAAGCACTAGGCGCAAGGGTTGGCGGAATAGATGTAGGTAAAGATGTAGCTATTTATGTAAGTAATGATGGGAAATTAGGGGCTAAATTAACTGCCCCCTTAATGAATCGATATTTGTTAGATAGCAGCAAAATGATTGAATTTCCGCAGTCGATTCATGTAGATTTTTACAAAGACAGCAATCAGATAGAAAGCCAACTTTCTGCCAAGTACGCAAAATATAAAGAGACAGAAAATATTGTATTCTTAAAAGAAGATGTAATTATTTTCAATACCCTTGGCGATACTTTATGGTGTAAGGAAATGTACTGGGACCAAAACACAGGCAAGTTCTATACAGAACAGGACGTAGTGGTTAAGCAACATAACCCATTGGCCAAGATTTATGGTAAAGGTTTAGAAGCCAACCAAAATTTGACAGACATTCGTATCTTTAAACCACAACCAAATAGCTATGCGATCATACAAGATAGCAGTAGTTTAAACCCTTAAAATAAAGCAGATGGACTATAGAAAAATGGGCAAAACAGGGCTCCAACTAAGCACATTAAGTTTCGGAAGCTGGGTGACATTTCATAAGCAAATAGACGACCGTGTAGCAGACGAATTAATGGGGATCGCTTATGATGCTGGGGTGAATTTTTTTGACAATGCAGAAGTCTATGCGGCTGGGGAAAGTGAGAAAATGATGGGCCGTGTCTTAAGCAAGAAAAAATGGGATAGAACTTCTATCGTCTTGTCTTCAAAAGCTTATTTCGGCTGGAGAGGAAAAGCCAACAAACCCAACCAAACAGGGCTGAGTAGAAAGCATTTAACAGAAGCATGTCATGAGGCATTGCAGCGATTACAAACAGATTATTTAGACCTTTATTTTTGTCATCGTCCAGATAAAACGACCCCCATCGAAGAAGTAGTACAAACTATGAATACGTTGATCCAACAAGGTAAAATTTTGTATTGGGGAACGAGTGAATGGAGTGGAGTGGAGATCATGGAAGCACATAGAGTTGCAGAAAAATATCGATTGATTGGTCCATCTATGGAACAACCTCAGTACAATCTATTTGAGCGTAATAAAATGGAAAATGAATTTCTTGAGATCTTCAAAAATGTAGGCATGGGAACCACTATTTGGAGTCCATTGGCTGCTGGTTTATTAACGGGCAAATACAATGATGGAATTCCAGAGGGATCCAGATTTGAGATTGAAGGTTTTGAATGGTTAAGAGATAAATGGTTGATGCAAGATAAGATTAGCAGAGTGCAACAATTAGGTGCTTTAGCAAAAGCATTGAAAGTAAGTACTGCATCCTTAAGTATTGCATGGTGTATTAAAAATCCAAATGTATCTACCGCTATATTAGGCGCTACCAATAAAGCACAATTATTAGATAATTTAACTGCGCTAGAAACCGCTACCCTATTGACTCCTGAAATTATGGAGCAAATAGAAGGGATCATTGGAACTAAACCTGTATTGCCAGAATGGTAAACAGGTATTGCTGACTTAAAAATAAACTATGATTTTCGCCATCGTTGCTTCTATAATTTTAATTGGATTTTTCTCTGGATACGAGATTGGATTTGTTAGTGCCAATCGCCTTAGTTTGGAATTAAAGAAAAAACAAGGAAGTCGTTCAGGTAAAATTATTGCAGGTTTCCTTGAAGCCCCAACTCAATTTATTGGCACTTGTTTGATTGGACTGAATATTTCATTGGTTGTTTTTGGTATTTTATTTGAAGAACTATTACATACTTACATTTGGAGCAGGTTTGGTTTAGGGGATGGTGCCATTTTATTTGGCAACACATTGGTTTCTACATTGGTCATCTTATTTATTGGAGAACTTGTTCCAAAAGCTATTTTTAAAGCAAGGGCGGCTTCCATGATCAACACGTTTGCGCCACTTGCGCAATTTTTTCATCTTTTATTTAAACCTTTAACGGTGATATTGGTCAATACAGCACAATGGGTTTTAAGTAATATTTTACAGGTGAAAATGGTCTATAAAAAAGAAGCCTTTACCAAAGTAGATTTGGCGCATTTTGTACAACAAACCAATTCGCATCAAGAGCAACAAGAACTGAATACAGACTTATTTGAAAATGCATTGAGCTTGCCAGATATTAAAGTAAGAAAATGTTTGGTGCCGAGAACAGAAATTGTAGGCGTAGAAATTCAGACTCCATTAGAGGAGGTCAAGTCGCTCTTCATTGAAACTAAATTAAGTAAACTCATTGTCTACAATGATACCCTGGACAATATTATAGGCTATATCCACCAGCTAGATTTATTTAAAAAGCCAAAAGATATTAAAGCAATCTTACACCCTATCTTATTGGTTACAGAGAGCATGAACGCTGCCGACTTAATCAATTTATTCTCTAAAAAAAGGAAGAGTATTGCCTGGGTGGTGGATGAGTTTGGTGGAACAGCAGGCATCGTTACCATGGAAGATGTATTGGAAGAAATCTTTGGCGAAATCAATGATGAATATGATGAACAAGAGTTTTTAGAAAAGAAAATTTCAGCCAACGAATACATTTTCAGTGGAAGATTAGAATTGGACTATTTATATGAAAAATATGGCATCGACTTCGCGGCAGATAGCGCGGAGACCTTGAGTGGTTATCTCATTCATAAACACGAAGCCATCCCTAAAGTACGTGAGGTGATTCATTTAAGCCATTTTGATGCTGAAATATTGATGGTAAGCGACACCAGAATTGAGAAAGTGAAGCTCACAATACACTAATACTATTTTTTAGTTTTACGCCCTCATTTTCCCTTAGAAGCCTTAACTTTAGGCTTCATTCCATTCAATCCATGGCGTTATTTAATCGTTTAAATCCAGAAGATGGTTCCGAGATGTCTTTCATAGATCATCTCGAAGTATTAAGAGGTACCATTGTTCGATCCGCAGCAGCAATTTTGGTGATGGCCCTGGTTATTTTTATTAAGCGCGACTGGGTGATGGACAATGTCATCACAGGACCCATTCAGCCCGATTTCATTACCTACAGACTATTTTGCGAGTTCAGTCATTGGGCACATTTAGGCGATGCATTGTGTATGCCTGCTGTGAAAGTAACCATGCAAAGCACCACATTTGGTGGGCAATTTTTGAGCAGTATCAGTATGGCCATCGTAGGTGGTATCATCGCTGCATTCCCTTTTATATTTTACCAATTTTGGTCCTTTATCAAACCAGCATTGAAAGAGAATGAATTAAGGAATACAAGATTTATGATTTTCTGGGTCTCTTTCTTTTTCTTTTTAGGTGCGGCTTTTGGATTTTTTATCCTAGGCCCTTTCACTTTTAATTTCTTGGCAAGTTTCCAATTAGGCACAAAAAATGTCATTACCACCATTCCTACTTTCGCAGATTACTTGGATAATTTAACCAACCTGATATTGGGCTGTGGTATTGCATTTGAATTACCTGTATTGGCTTTTTTATTGACTAAAATAGGTATGGTCACGCCTAAATTTTTAAGTGGGGTACGTAAATATGCTGCAGTTGTTATTTTGATCATTGCTGCATTCATTACACCAAGTCCAGATTGGTATAGCCAGTTACTTGTGTTCATCCCTTTATATTCTTTATTTGAGTTAAGTATTATCGTGTCTAGATGGGCGTATAAAAGCGTAAAGAAGGCAGATGAAGAGTGGGAATAAGAGTAAGATAAAAACAAATTAAAATCGATTCATATGGCTTATGTTTTTGATCCTTCTAAACCCATCGCAATGGGGGCAGATCACGCTGGTGTAGCTTACAAACAAGAAGTAAAAGAATGGTTAGAAAAGAAAGGATACCAAGTTAAAGACTTTGGCACCTATACTACTGATTCTGTAGACTACCCAGATTTTGCACACCCTACTGCTGCAAGTGTAGAAACAGGCGAAGCAGCATTCGGTATTTTATTTTGTGGATCAGCGAATGGTGTTGCCATCACAGCCAATAAACATGCTGGCGTTAGAGCAGGCTTATGTTGGTTACCTGAAATTGCGCAATTAACAAGACTACATAACGACGCGAATATGATCTGTGTACCTGCAAGATTCGTGAGTATTGAATCTGCTATCGAAATGATTGACGCCTTTATGACCACTGCCTTTGAAGGTGGCAGACATCAAGGAAGAGTGGATAAGATCAGTTGCTCATAAAATAACCCCATAAAAATTAACCCCCTTTTAATTAACTATTTTCATTTTAAATAAACCAACATGCGTAAACTATTTATTGTACTATTAAGTTTGAGTATCGGATTTGTGAATGCACAAACGATTGATGCCAACACCGCAGCAAAGACCATCACAGCAGCAGGCTTAAAAAAACACCTTAGCATTATTGCTGGCGCAGAAATGCAAGGCAGAGAAACAGGAACAGAAGGAGAAAGAAGAGCGGCAAGCTATTTAGTGAGCCAGTATAAACAAATGAATTTGACACCAGGTAATGCTGGATCTTATAGAATGCCTTTTAGCTTATTTCAAGATAAAGTAACCACAAGCAGCTTAAAAGTAAACGGCGCAAACTATACTTTGGATAAAGACTTTTGGATCAGCGCAGCTGCTGCACCACAAAAACAATTTGTGAGCAGCGATGTGTTTTATGTAGGTGCAGATTTTAATGATAAGTCAACATTAGATGTGAGAGGCAAATTATTAATCAGCACAGAAGGCAAAGAAAGACCGATGATGGAAACTATGGCAGCACAAAAATTAGGTGCCATTGGTATCATTCATATTGCAAAAGCCAATCCAACCATGCCTAGCAGTTTGACTGGACGATTGGCCTTTACTGCAAATACCAATACATTTTTGAGTATGACAGTGACTAAAACTGTTGGTGCAGCTTTATTGGGCGGTACAAAAGAATTCAATGATCAAGAATGGGAAACATTGCCAGTAGGTAAATACATTGCTGCAATTGAATGGATTGCTGACAGAACAAGTACAACTATACCAAGTGCAAATGTAATTGCGTACATCCCAAGTAAAGAAAAGTCAGACGAATACTTATTCATCACTAGCCACTATGACCATGAAGGCATTAAGAATGGTGTGATCTATTATGGCGCAGACGACGACGGATCAGGCACAACCGGTGTTTTGGCGATTGCTGAAGCATTTACACAAGCAAGAAAAAAAGGATTTAGCCCAAAGAGAAATATCGTTTTCATGAATGTTTCGGGAGAAGAAAAAGGTTTGCTAGGATCTAAATATTATAGCGAACACCCTGTTTTTCCATTGGAAAAAACCACTGCAGATTTAAACATTGATATGATTGGTCGTATCGATCCAACCTACAAAGGCGATTCAATGAACTACGTCTATGTAATTGGAGAAGATAAGTTAAGTAGTGATTTACAACCTATCACAGATAAGGTGAATAAAAACTATAACATGGAATTAGATAGAAGATTCAATGATCCAAAAGATACCAATCGTTTTTATTACAGAAGCGACCATTACAATTTTGCTGCAAAAGGCGTTCCAGTAATTTTTTACTTCAACGGAACACACGCAGACTACCATAAACCAACAGACAGAGTAGAGAAAATCAATTTCGATCTAATGGAAAAAAGAGCAAGAATGATTTTTGAAACTGCATGGGAAATGGCGACAAGAGAAGATATGTTAAAGCGCGACATGCCATTAAACATGCCAGCGACGAGATAGTTCCATAAGCAACTGCATAAAAAATGCCCCTTATTGCTAAGGGGCATTTTTATTTTAAGATCTTTCTTTTTTAAGTAATCGACAGCATCTTTTCTGAAACAAATTTCCACTTTCCACCCATGTAAGCGTATTCAACAAGGAAATCAGCCTGTGATCTTGGATGTTTTGAGTTGAATTTTGTTATGTTTAAATAAATGTAATTTTTGTGTTTCGTTTTGTTATAAAAAATACCTCGCAAAACTAAACCACCAATACAATTGGTATTTTTATTTTTGATCACCACATAAGAAGTGTCAAATCTATTTGTGTTAACTAATTTATTGAACACATTTGCAGGATCCCATTCAGCTTTATCGAGCTGTTTTTTGAAATATCTTTTTATACTTTGCTCCAGATTATCATGATTCCCTTTTAAATAACTGATATATAAAATATAATCTTTGGAAACTTTCGATTCTTCCCCAGGTACGATTAAATAATTTCCATCTTCTTTTAATTTGGGATCATTATAACATCTATTGAAATAGTCATTGACTACATAAGAATAATCAAACTCAGTTTGTGAAAATGTAGATTTTGAAAAAAATAAAAATAGGAAGATTAAATATTTCATTTTTTATGCTAAGCTTAGACAATGATGAACTGTATAATGAATCTAAAATTAGGCTTTCCAAATAATAAAAGATAAAAAAATGCCCCTTATTGCTAAGGGGCATTTTTATTTTAACAGGTTCTATTA
>CALPLN020000047.1 GCA_943324415.2 Sediminibacterium ginsengisoli
ATTTATTGGTACCCTCATTGTCTATTGTGATGCAACCAGCTTATGAAATGGGCAGAGTCGCTGCAGAATTATTGATTAAGAATATCGAAAATAAAAATGCAATTAAGCAATTTGAGAATATCAATATGCCTGCAATTTTACACCAAAGAGATTCTTCGAGAAAGAAAACAACTAAGCCTTAACAGCTTGTCTTGCAAGCATTTTCCATTGACCTTTCTCTTTAAGGAAAATTAACAACACTTTTATCTTTACATTTCCAGGTTTGCCATTGTCGTTTGTTACTGCACTTAATTGATGTCTAACTATCGCATTTTTGCCCACTACGCTAATGGTTTGTTCTGTAAAATCGATGGAAACAAAATCAGATTTACCAGATACGATTTTTTCTATAAACTCAGACTTTCCTTCAATATGACCGCCCGAATGACCATAGCTTAATTTATCTGAAGCTATCTTTTCCAATTGCAAACGATCACCTGAAACCATTGCGTTTTTTAAATTATCAATTGCGGTTTGAATGTTTCTAATTTTTACTGATTGAGCGACGCTTTGTTGCGTAGATATTAAAAAAGCGCAAAGCATCATGCAAGATAAAATGTGTTTCATATTTTAATTTTTTGTGTCAAAAGATTTTACTTCAAGAAAACCTGCGTCATTTGTTATATGATCCGCCACGCAGTAGAAACCCATTTTAGCTCCCACCCATACGCCAGGGGAAGCGACAAATTGAATATCAATATTTTTAAAATTAATCCCATCTATGCTATAGCTATAAATTGCTACGGCACCGCTTTCCATCTTCATTCTAAAATAGATACTTGAGGGTGTATTTTCTAAAAGTGTCACGCTTTGTTCAGGCTGTTTTTTATCGGCATCAATACATGTGATATAATTCAATTGAAGTCCTTTTTTAGTATGTTTAAGCTCTAATGCTGCATAAGACTTGCCCATCAATATAAATCCAGCACGTTCTCCAATTTGAAGACTTGTAAAATTTATTTTAGTCGTTGTAGTGAATTTTTCTGCTGGTATTTTTTGCAAATACATTGCCGGAAAATTCCACAAATTCAAAATACTATCTTTATAAAATACCGCATAATGCCTGTATTGATTGTTATAGTTCATACGCCAATGGGGAGAAGGGTTGGCCTGCCATTGAAATTCCGAAACCAGATTTTTAAACTGTGCCGGACTTGTTTTTTTTACGATAGGCATTGTAAAATTGATCACTGGCTCTCCAATGCCATTGCCGTTCTTGTCCTCGCCAATAAAAGGCCAATCATTTATCCAAACCATGGGTTGTAAATGGGTTATTCTTCCATAAGCTTCTTTATCCTGAAAATGCATAAACCAATCTTGTCCAGTACTTGTTTGTACCCATGCCCCTTGATGTGGACCGTTGATGGAGGATGCTCCTTGTTCCAACACCACTTTTCTTTCATAAGGCCCATAGATATTTTTAGATCTCAATGCAATTTGCCAACCAGTCGCAACACCACCGGCAGGCGCAAATACATAATACCAGCCATTTCGTTTATATAATTTCGGACCTTCTACTGTGGGGTCAATTCCATGGCCATCATAAATAAGTTGACCATCGTTGATGATTGAAGTACCCGAAGGATTCATTTCTTTCATCGCTAAAACAGATTTGATACCTGCTCTACTTCCTGCATATGCATGTACGAGATATACCTTACCGTTGTCATCCCACAAAGGGCAAGGATCTATTAACCCCTTTCCTGCTATTACCAACTTAGGATCGGTCCAACCACTAAGGATATTTTTTGTTTTGATTACATAAATACCAAAGTCCGGATCTGGATAATAAATATAAAATGTTCCATCATGATAACGAATACTTGGGGCCCATACTCCAGCTCCATGCTGTACTTTGTTATAATGATCAAACGGTAAATTATTTTTTAGTGCATACCCAATCAATTGCCAATGAACTAGATCACTTGATCGTAAAATTGGGAGGCCTGGAATGGCTGTGAAACTCGACGCAGTCATGTAGTAATAATCTCCCACACGAATAGCATCTGGATCACTATAATCCTGGTGAATGATTGGGTTAGTATAAGTTTGGGCAGTTGTCATTTTCGCAGAGGCAAAAAAAACAAATAGCAGTACTATGATTTTTAAAGTGCTCTTTTTGAAGGTACCCATGTGCCAAATATTTTTTCTGTAGTAAAGATAGCAACTTGATTTTCCGATAACTGCTTGGTCCAAGGAGCACGCTTATTTGGATTGGCTCCCGGCCCCTTGCTGTTGTATTCGCCAAATCTTGCAGTGGCTTCGTTCGCAGGATTTTTCCAATTATTCCAGCCTTCTTCAATGATATGCTTTCCTAGCCAACAATGAATATAGGTTACACTTGCTGTTGGGCTCCAAGGTCTACCTAGTGAAACTTTATTCAAAACCGAATCTCCCGTTAAAGTGCAGTCTTTAAATACAAAACCATACGGAATTATAGAATTGGTGGATGCGGCTGTAACATGTGAATTCTTTTTGCTATGTATGTTACAGTTCTGGAACAAAGCGGTTGCTGCGCCAAAAATAAAATCAGTAGTTCCTTCGATATAGCAATTTTCAAAATATTGCTTTACACCATTTCCACTTAAAAATAATACGTCTTGAAAACCAAGCATCTTACAATTGTAGAACGACGCACGGTTGCCTTCTACTCTTAAGGCTACAGCTTGACCTGCGTTAAAACCGGCCTGATTGCTAAAGGTAATATGCTGGGCTTGGAAATCGTTTCCATAAATAAATGCGGTAGCACAGGTCCATGTATTTAAAGTGTCTCCGTTAGACAAACGAACACCGGCGTGGTTATCGTATTGAATGATGGTGTTGTTTTCGTTTTCTCCAACTAATAAAATATTGGACTTACTTGCATCAACTGTAATCACTTCCTTATAAACACCCTGCTTGACAAATATTTTCACAGGCTTTGTATTACCTGAGGGGATTAAATTTAAAACCTCTTGTATGCTGTGGTATTTTGATTGTTGATCCTGGCCTACGACAAAATCAAATTTGTTTGCTTTTTTCTGAGCGAAGCCAACTTGGGTGAATCCAAATAGGAGTGATAAAATGATAAAAGTATTTTTCATTATTTCTTTTTTGGAACAATAATGTGATTATTAAGCTCCGTATTCAATGACTTAATTTCTTTCAAGACCAGTTGCGCAATCAGTCTTGCACCTAATTCTGAGAAATGGGTGTTGTCGATTTTGCCTTCTGGATAATTAGGATGCTCTCCCGCTTTCAATTGCAAGAACAATAAGCTTGAATTGTCTTTACCAAATTCTTGATAAAGTGCGCGACTTTTACTGTCTAAGTCAATCCATAAAACATGCTCAGCTTCTGCCACTTCTCTCACCAAAGAACTATAGGTTTTATGGGTTTCCAGCGCCATGCCTGCGTCATTGAACTTACGTCTTGATACTGGCGTGAATAGAACTGGTGTTGCTTTTAACGCACGTGCTTCTTTTATAAACTTTACAAGGTTGTATTTGAATTGTTCTGGACTTGTATAACGTTCTTGCTTTTCCACTGACTCGTCATTATGTCCAAATTGAATGAAAACAAAGTCTCCTTCGCCGGCACCATCAAGGACTTGCTGCCATAATCCTTCATTGATAAAAGTTTTAGTACTTCTTCCATTTTTTGCAAGATTATGCACCTGTATTGTACTATCCCAAAAATGAACAAAAGGCATGCCCCATCCAGTTTCAGGATATGCAGTAGTTTGTTTTATAGCAATCGTGCTATCACCACAAAGCCAGATTTTTTTTTCTCTTACAGGCACTGTAAATGATACAAGCAATAAGGAAAATGCTAGCCAAGTCACTTTTTTCATGAGATGATTATTGGGTTAATAAGCTATTTAAATATACCTCAATATTTGTAAAATCTTTTGATAAATCATACCCTACTGCATTCGCCACTGCAGGATTCAAGCCTTTTATTTTTTCCCACACATCTGGCATGCCGTCTAAGTCTGAATCTAGCAAAACGATACCCGATTTTAAAGTCGGCCAAGCTTGTAATGTTTTTTCAAATGCAGTCCCATGTTCAAAGCCCCCTTGAACATCAATAATTTTCCCTTTTCTTAAAATCACATCCTGTATCAGTCTACGATCCAATGTGTCACGCTTAAATGAAGCGCCAACAAAGTTTAAAATACGACTATAGGCTTGTTTAGGATCTTCTATTGGCATCGCTAAAACCGAGAAGGGCTTGTTGGCAATCGCAGTCGCTTGTTCAGCCAAAGGCAATTTGCTATCAAATTCAATACCCAATTGGTTGTTTTTAGAGACTATCTCATTCCCCTCTACCCAATTTCCACTTACATAAAATACACCTAATCCTCTTGTTTCATCTCTAGATGGATTGACGATTCTTTTGTTCACCGAAGGGCGTGTATTAGGGCCTGGTTTAAAATAATTATTAATCAGATTGTAATTACCAAGCTCTCCCCCATAAATACTGTTATGCTCCCAATTGTAAATTAAATTATTACTAAAGTCTACTAACTCCTGATCTGAACCAAATCTGTTTCCATTGAATCTTGGATTTCTGCTAATGCAATGTGCAAACATATTATGATGTGCCGACAAATGCTTACCGCCCCAAATTCCACCATACCCATGTTTTTCAAAATCTGTGTCTCCTTTTTCAAAATGGTATGAATAATTTAATGGCTCTGCAATCATATTCCATTGCAGTGTCGTACTATCACCTCCATAAATTGAAAATACTTCGTCATTGCTCCAACTTAAACTACAATGATCTATGATAAGTTGCTTTCTTCTATTGCCGCCAAGCGCATCATCACTTCCATTTCCATCCACCATTTCTCCTCTTTGGTATTTGTCTCCTAATCTAAAACGCAAATACCTGATAATGATATTATCTCCGTCTATTTGAACCGACTGATCTGCAATACAAATACCCTCACCAGGAGCTGAATGACCTGCTATGGTCACATTCCCCTTAATATTTAACTTCGAGGTCAAATGAATGGTGCCATCTACCTCAAAAACAATGGTCCTTGGGTATTTTTTAGTTACGGCCTCTCTTAAACTTCCAGGACCACTATCATTTAAATTGGTCACTTTAATGACGACACCCCCTCTGCCTCCAGTAGCGTATTTGCCAAAACCTTCGGCACCCGGGAATGCAATAGATTGGCTATTTAAATTAATTGTAAATAGCAGGGATAAGAAAAGAAGAAAAGAATTGAATTTCATGTGTCTATATATAATAAAACAAGGCAGTTGAAGCTGCCTTGTTAACTTATTGAACCTTAATAACCAGGATTCTGTTTCATATTAAAATTGGCATCTAAAACAGGTTGTGGAATTGGAAGTAATTCCGATTTGCCTGTTGTAAATCCTGTCGCATATCTTGATAATGCAGTTGTGTTAATCGCAGCACTCATCCAAACAATTTTAGTTGTTCCGGCAGGTGTTGCAGAAGGAGCTGCAGTATATAAAGAGTTACTCCAAATTGATTTATCGTCACCAGTTGCTGTGGTGAAATAATACATTGATTGCGGCAAGTTGGCATAAGCGCCTACTCTATTAGACATATCTAACAATGTTTTCTTAGTAGATGCAATTGTAGAAGCCAACAAGTTCCATCTGATTAAATCATACTTTCTAATGCCTTCTCCACCTAATTCTAAAGAACGCTCCTTAACAATAGCATTAAAGAAACTTGACTTCGACAATCCTGCAGTTAAATCAACTGTTGCATCTGGTGTTGTAATAGACTTGCCATAACCTCTTCTTCTTACTTGATTCAATGCATTGTATGCAGCAACAGTTGGTCCATTTAATTCATTCTCTGCTTCTGCATACATTAATAATACATCCGCATAACGTATGATTTGCCATTTTAAACCAAAATACTGAATCGCATCTGTTGGTGATACAGCAGGACTTGAGATCCAATCTCTTCTGTATTTACCATCATTGATCGCAGTAATTGCTTGGCCAATTTTAGTTGAACCATTGGTAGCAATATTATATGGAGCACAAGTCACATCTCTTCTTAAATCTGTAGAATCAAATGCGTAGAAATAGGATGGCAATACGTTGACACTCTTGTTTCCAAAACTACCCACAGTAGGTCCATTATAATAACCAAGCTTTGTATCTGCAACACCAGTTCTGCCTGTGGCACTTGCTTGGAACATTAACTCACCATTTGGATCAGATGCCACCCTCGCTCCAACCTGATTTTTCCACAATGCCTTGAAACTTGGATTCAAGCTATGTTGACCTGAAGCCATGATCTCTGCACACTCATCTAAAGCAATTTTATAATAAGTTGCAGAATTTGATCCTTGTGTCATGCTACCATTCTTTCTTAAAGAATAACCTGCTCTATATAAAGCAATTCTAGCTCTTAATGCTTTTACAGTTCCTTTGGTAATTCTTTCATCCTGCGCATCTCCAATAGAAGCAAGATCGTTTCTCCATGGCACCAATGTAGCGGCTAATTTTAAGTCATTTAAAAGCACTTCGTATAAAGAATCTCTATCCGTCGCTTTAGGAAAAGGATTCGCTCCAGCTAAATTAGATGCAGATGTAAAATGTGCAGGCAAATCTCCCCAGTTACGGATAGCCTCTAAATAAAATTGAGCTCTCAAGGTTAATGCTTCGCCATGTAATCTTTGAAGTTGCTTTTTTTCCATGTCTGTGCCAGTTGTATACATGGCCATTGCAGGAATATTGTCAATACAGTTATTAGAGAATTCTATCCCTGTAAACATTTGATTGAATGGATTGGTAATTTGGGCATTACCAGAAGTTGCACTATAACGTGCAATATCACGACGATCGTTATCTCCAGCGCCAGTCGGCCCCTGCATTTCGTCATTGTCTAATGGATAGTACAAACTAACACGAATACCATATCCAGCATCCCCTACGAGACGACTGTAAGCAGAAGCAACTGCTTTTGTAGCACTTGGCACATCTTTAAACACCTGTTCAGTTCCTAATTCAGTGATAGGCTTTTGATCCAAATACTTTTGACAACCCATCAATGAAATTGTGGGTAGTAATAATACAAAAATGTATTTATGAAATGATTTATTAAACATATAAATAGTTTTAAAGTTTGTCAATTAAAAAGTTGCATTTAAACCAAAAATGAATGATCTGCTTTTTGGATAAGCTGAGTAATCTAACCCAGGCGTTAAACCATTATTAGATACACTCACTTCAGGGTCATATCCTGTGTATTTTGTAAATACAGCCAAGTTATTTCCAGTTAGGTAAAATCTTAATTTGCTGATTTTTAATTTTGCCAATTTACTTGAATTAATTGTATGCCCAATTGTCATATTGTTGATTCTAATGAATGAACCGTCTTCCATTGCCCAAGAATGAGGATAGAATGCGCCTGCACTTTTTAGTGGAGACCAGATAGTTGCATTGGTGTTCGCAATATCTAAAAATACTGGATATGCACCAACTACTTGGCCAGTTCCATTCACTGATACCAATGTTTTACCATTCACATCCACTGTTTTGTATCGATTGGCCATGATATCTAATAAGTTACCATTTGGCGTATATCCGTTCGTTAACTCGATTTTATTAGCATTGTATATTTTGTTGCCATAAGAGAAGTTAATAAACATACTCATATCCCAGTTCTTGTATGTGAACTGTTGGCTAAACCCACCTGTGAATTTAGGAGTAGGATTGCCAATGATGGATCTGTCGTTGTTAAGGTCGATTTTTCCGTCATTGTTTAAATCTTTGAACTTGATAGCACCTGGCATAACAGTACCAATAATTCCAGCATTAGTTACTATTCCAGACTTTAAAGTATATACACCAGTTGTATAATTATAATCAAAATCATTTGTTGTATAATATCCATCAGTTACTAAACCGTACATAGCTCCAACTGGTTCGCCAATCTTAGCAATGTAGTCCGTTGGCTGACCTGACACCCCCCAGCTAGCTGCAGGAAAGAAACTTTTTTGATTGACACCCAATGCTTCAATGATATTTTTATTAAATGAAATATTAAAGCTTGCATTCCATGTGAAGTCACTTTTACTCATTACCAATCCACTCAAGGCAACTTCTACACCCTTGTTAGAGGTTCTACCTATATTTTGTAATTGAGTTGAGTAACCATACGTTGATGCAATTGGCACATTCAACAATAAATTCTTAGAAGAGTTGTTATATACGTCAACTGTTACATTCAATCGCTTAAACAAAGTGATGTCTAAACCTAAGTTCCTACTAACAGTAGATTCCCATAATAAATTAGGATTCACTAAAGAAGCAGAAGAATATCCATAGATAGTTTGACCACCTACACCATAGTAAAAAGAACCATTATTATTATAGGTACTTAAATACAAATAATCATTGATTCTATTGTTACCCACTTGTCCGTAACCCAATCTCAATTTCATATCTGTAATTGCTTCTACATTTTCTAAGAATTTTTCCTTCTTCATTCTCCATGCAAAAGATCCAGATGGAAAATAACCCCATCTATTTGATTCTGAAAATTTAGAAGCGCCATCCGCTCTTACATTTGCTGAGAACAAATACTTGTCCATATAAGCATAACTCATTCTGCTGAATAAAGACATGTTTGTATAACGAGACTCCTGCACTTTTGGAAAACCAGGGAAAGATGTTCCTTTAACTCTATAGAAAAAGGCATCATTTTGCGCGATTCCATTTGGAAGCAATCTAGATAACACGTTTGCATTTTTAGTCTCCATATCATAGGTCTCTTGTCCAACTAAAAAAGAAAAGTCATGCTTTCCGTTCAAGTCATTCACCGCGTATGTCAATACATTGGAGTTTGTCAATGTCTTTCTATTAATTGAATCAATACTCATGATTGGTTTTCTAGAACCTTGAAGTACTGAATACGGCGTTGCAGAATCACTGAATTTTCTGTCTACGATTGCATTGTCTTCATAACCAAATGTGGATGCAAAAGTTACATTTTTAAGTATTGTATAACTCAAATTAAATGAAGCATTCTTAGAATAAGTAGTTCTTTTTCTGTACTCCTGATCTGTCAATTGAATTGGATTGACTAAGTTCAAGCCATTTCCTACAGCTGGGTCTGCCAAAGGATCTGCATCATCAATATCTTGATTAGCTGATAAGAAAGGGCGGTATCGTACTGCATTTCTTAATCTGTTGAAAGAAGAACCTTTGTCATCAGATACACCTGCTCCAAATACATCTTGAACCAAATATCTTGCAGTTACCCCTAATTTCAATTTTTTAACTGGACTATATTGCAATTTAGCATACGCCATATTTCTGTTTAAACTAGAGTTTCTGACTACAGCAATGTCTTTATAATTCGTTCCTCCGAAATCGTAAGAAAATTTATCACCCCCTCCAGTCACACTTACATTTTGAGACCTTAGCTCTCCAGTATTGCCAAAAACTTGATCCTGCCAATCAACAAAGTCAACATTCTTATACACACTTAGTGTATCGAATTTTGTACCGAAACCTTTTGCAAATGATGCACTATCCGTTGCATTACCTCTTGATCTTTCGTATTGATAAAATGTATAATCATAAGGGTTTAATACGCCTAATTTTTTAGCCAACTCCTTTACACCAACAAATGCGTTGTAAGAAACTTTCATTTTACCTTTTTTGCCCGACTTTGTCGTAATCACCACCACACCATTAGCACCTCGAGCTCCATAAATAGCAGTAGCAGCGGCGTCTTTTAGCACATCTATTGATTGAATGTCTTGAGGTGATAACAAGTTTAATGCGTTTTCAACTTGAACACCATCTAAAATATACAAAGGAGAGTTATCTCCTGTAATTGACATTCCACCTCTTACTCTAATTCTAATATTTGCATCTGGTGATCCTTCAGCACTCGTTGCAGTTACCCCTGCCAAGCGACCATTTAATACTTCGGCAGCAGAGTTTGCTGGAATATCTCTTAAATCTTTTGCACTAATTGAAGATACCGATGCCATCACATCTTTTCTTTTTACAGATTGGTACCCAATTACCACAAGTTCATCTAATGTAGAATTGATCTTTTCTAATTGTACGTTTATAGTACTCGTATTAGTTACCTTACGTTCTACGTTTTTGTAACCAACATAACTAAATACTACGACAGCACCTGTATTTGGAATACTTATTTTGTAAGTTCCGGTGTTGGTAGTTTGTGTACCATTATTGGTACCTTTTAATTTAATAGCAACGCCTTCTAATGGCGCACCATTCTCATCTGTAACCTTACCATTTAGAGTGGCATTTTGCGCAAAAGTTCCAATTGTGCAAATGGTTAGCAATAAACCCAAGAAGATTTGTTTCATAAAGCAAGCAATTTGTTTAGCAATCATAGCCAAAATGGCTAAGATGTCGACTACAAGTCTATTTATATTACTTTATATTTTATATAATATGAAGCTATTTATTTACGCAAACGTTACCATTTTGTTACCGTTTTGTTACCATTTTTAGAGAAATAGACCTCTGAAAAGCAAACCAAAATAAAACGGCCAACATGAATGCTGGCCGATAGGATTGCTTGCTTAAAAAACCTCCTATTAAAAAATGAATTTATTATCGCTAGAGAATGCAGAAAAAACTGTCATTATGGATACGAAAATAAATATTTTATGTTCTATTTGAGGGATAAAACCACGCAATCGATGCCAGCCAAGACGACATAAAACAAGTAGAAAGTCCGAATCAACTGTGACAGCCTATTGATGACTCAACTTTATCTAAAACTTGCACGACGTATCCTGTCATTTAATGATTTCCCTAAACTCATCTCTGGAAAGGATTCAATAATGATACAATCAAGATTTAGTTTATCTAAGTCATACATAGATTTATATAAATTAGAGCTAGCCTCTTCTAAATCTTTGCATTTCGACAAATTGACCCTTTTAACATTGGGTTGAGTAAATAAGGATTCACCAAAGTCAATCACGCCAATTTTCAAGTCTGGATGTGCAGTGATAAATTGCTGTATGTGGTCAACAATGATAAACTTCGTTTTTGGAGCGTAATGCATTGGTGACATCCCAGGACTAGTGACTCTGTCAGTTTTAGTAGCCAGCACTTTAGACTTACCAGCTATGAATTCTAATGCATCTACACTGATTGCACCTTGTCTGTAAACAATGGGGGAATTATCCTGAAAACCCACAATAGTGGACTCAATGCCCATTGCGCAATTACCACCATCCAGTATTACTGGCAAATCCTCACCAAAATAATCATAGACCATTTGGGCATTGGTGGGACTTATTCGAGTATAAGGATTAGCACTTGGCGCTACTAAAGGGAAATCTAATTGTTGTAATAATGAAAGTGTAATTGGATGGTTGGGTATCCTAACTGCTACTAAATGACTTCCAGAAGTGACATTATGCAAAATGTTTTGCTTTTTAGGCACTAATAAAGTCAATGGACCAGGCCAAAACGTCTCAGCTAATTTTAATGCAGCCGGTGGTAGATAATGTACATATTTTAAAACCTCATTGATAGAATGTGTATGCAATATTAGTGGATTGCAAGAAGGTCTATTTTTTAAATGAAATATTTTATTGACTACCTGTTCGTTTAAAGCATTGCCCGCCAAGTCGTATACAGTTTCA